>JBBSVB010000391.1:0-2480 GCA_038233875.1 Actinomycetales bacterium
GCCCGCGCACGCGCAGCCACTGGAGATCGTTCACCGTGGCGCGGCTTCCGGGCAGGATGACGAGGTCGGCGTCACTGAGATCGCCGGGGCTCGTGGCCCAGCGCAGGTCGACGTCGGGCTCCATGACCAGCGGGTCGAAGTCGGACGGGTTGGACAGGTGCGGCAGCCGGATCACCGCCACCCGCACGGGGGCGCTTGCGTCGCCGTGGCTTTGTGGCTTGGTGCCAATGTCGAGCGAGTCCTCGACGCCGAGCATGGGGTGGTCGCCCAGGTGTGGCAAGACACCCAAGACGGGCACGCCCGTGCGTTGCTCGAGGTCTGCGATGCCGCTGTCCAGCAGCGACACGTCCCCGCGGAACTGGTTGAACACGATGCCGCCCACCTGTGCCCGCAGGTGCGGCGGCAGGAGGTCGACGGTCCCGTGGGCGGTGGCGAAGGCGCCGCCCCGGTCGATGTCCACCACCAATAGAGCAGGTATGCCTGCCGCTGCGGCGAGGGGCAGATTGACCAGATCGCGATCGAGCAGGTTGATCTCTGCCGCACCCCCAGCGCCCTCGGCGATCAGCCAATCGTGGTCGCGGCGCAGCCCGTTCAGCGCGTCGAGCACGACAGGTTTCAGGTCTTGGGCGGTCTGTGCGTAGCTGCGGGCGTCGGTGCTGCCGACCTCGTCGCCGAGCACGACAACATGGCTGGAGGCGGCCTTGGTGGGCTTAAGCAGGATCGGGTTCATCCGCCGGTCGGTGTCGACCTTCGCTGCCAAAGCCTGCATCGCTTGGGCGCGTCCGATCTCGCCACCGTCCGGGGTGACGGCTGAGTGATTCGACATGTTCTGCGCCTTAAACGGCACAACGTCGAGCCCCGCGCGCACCCAGGAACGGCACAGCGCTGCGGTCACGGTGGATTTGCCGGCGCCGCTGTTGCCACCGACGACCAGCAAGGCCCCTCTCGTCCGTGTTTCATGCCCGCGCTGGTTCACCTTGGCTCCGTTTCGTCGACGCTGCGCTGTGGCGCGATGGCAGCATACGTTGCACTGCCTTGGATCCCTTCGAGATATTCGTATGCCTATTTTGTTAAGCATTCAACTATTAGCGCTTATTAACCTCACGCATATACATTCATAGAGTCCCTGGGCAGCGACGACAATTCCGCCTCACTGCCTATCGTGATGGGAATTCCTGTGAATATGAAATTTGCTACACCTCTAGGTAACGCCGTTGCCGCAGTAGTGATCTCGGGGGCTTTGCCTGCCTCAGCGCCCCTGGCGACTTACCGGCACTGTGATGGTGCGCGCACCATCGACGACGTACACCCGAACGTGTGCAACCTCCCAAGATCATTCGATCTATCCAACCCCCTCTCCGCCGATTATCGAGACTCCGAGGAGATTCCTTCGGGCACCCCAGATTTTTACGCATTCGCTCCGGGCCGTGGCCTCGGCAACGTCGTCGCGATACCTCACGAGACTGGCGCCGACACGACTCCGCAGACCCGCAGCCGCATCGCCGGACCTGTGGCCCTTGCCGCGATCGGTGCACTCCTCGTCGGCGGAGGGCTGGTCATCCTCAGCCGCCGTCTACCAAAAGACACGGAAGGCGAGCGTCTCGACCGGACGGAGGGAACCCAGGGAGATGCCACCGGCGAGCCCCGACCGTAGAGTTGCCAGGTGCTGAGCCAACGACCGAACGTGCTCGTGCTCGGGGGAACGTCCGAGGCCCGCGCGTTGGCTCAGGCCCTCGTCGGCCACGGGTTGGACATCGAGTCATCACTGGCTGGAAGAGTGAGCTCACCCCGGCTTCCCGTTGGGCGGGTGCGTATCGGTGGGTTCGGTGGCGCCTCTGGGTTGGCTACGTACCTGCGCGACCAGCGCATCACCCACCTTGTGGACGTCACCCACCCGTTCGCTGCCCAGATGTCGGCCAATGCCCTCGCCGCCGTGGGCCTCGTCGATGGCGTGGAGTTGATGCGTTTGGTCCGGCCGGGATGGGGCGGTCATCGCGATGCAGGAGCGTGGCATTGGGTGGGCGACCTGGCTGCCGGGCGCGAGGCCGTCGAGCGGCTCGGTCGCCGACCTTTCGTAACCACCGGTCGCCAAAGCGTGCCCTTCTACGAGGGTTTACGCGCCGAGCACGTGTTGCTTCGGGTCGTCGACCCGATGGACCCACCAGGACCGCAGTGGTCGTTGGTGCACGACAGGGGGCCGTATGCACCTTCGTCCGAGATCGCTCTGATGCGCGAGCACGGCGTGGACGTGCTGGTGACGAAAGACTCGGGCGGCGCCTACACCAGCGCCAAGCTCGACGCAGCTGCCGAACTTGGGATTCCGGTGGTGATCGTTTCTCGGCCCGAACCCAACACCTCCGCAGCCAGCGCGGCGGCCCAGGCTGACGGAATACCTGAGGTGTTGCGCTGGTTGTCCGGCTAGTTCCGGCCAACCCCGCTTACTTGTCCTGCCTCCGTGCCACTCATCCCGTCGCGCGCGA
>JBBSVB010000392.1:0-2475 GCA_038233875.1 Actinomycetales bacterium
CGAGAAGTACAAATGCTTCGACTAGGGCGTCCCGCATGCTGTCGCTCAATCTGTGTTCCATCGTGTCCTCACAGTCCGGGGTTATCGTTTCACCCGAACAGTGGAACAGAACGACGTTCCCCAAGACCGGACTTATCCACACCATCGCGTTCCCCTCTCGGCGGTGTACGTGGTCGCGATTGACACCCCCGCACCCGCCGGTTGGTCCGGCGGGCCCAAGACCTGCTGCCGTGCTGGACATCAGGACTTGACGGGGAAGGTAATACGCTCCCTCACATGGGCACAGGACGGGTCTTCAGGGAACCTGACGGGTTCGGGCAGTACGGGGTGATCGACGAGAACGACGACGGTTTGCTTTGCCATGAGTGCGGGTATCGCTACGTCCACCTCGGATTGCACAGCGCCAAATCACATGACCTGCCAGCCGTGGACTACCGCATCAAGCACGGACTTCGCCGGTCCAAAGGCCTCGTCGCAGCCGCAACACGAGAAACACTACGAGTCAACGCCAGAAGCAGATACACGGAGAACGGGCCACTGGCTACAAGTCGAAACCTCAGCAAAGCCAACGCGGCCCGGCTTGATGCTGCGCGCCCCGCGTCGGCAGAAGAATCGGCGCACCGCGATGCGCGCATGACACAGATGCGTCGAAACTCCCGAAGCGGGAAAGTAGTGCGGTTTGAACAGTGCGGGGTGCTGTTCTGCCCACTGCTCGGGATTTCTAGGCGTCGCTTCTGCGGAATGTCGTGCTCGAACCGAGCCACCCGCAACGCCATGCTGGCTCGCCAACGTGCATCGGCCGAAAGAGGGGCAGCGACCTAGCAGCCGCAGTCTCGGAAGGGCCGCAAGACTCGTCGTCCATATCCCTGGCACTTGCAGGGGAACATGGTCCACACCAACGTTCCCCTCTTGGAACGTTTCGCGGGCAGCCGCATGCGTAACGTCACCGATCTATGATCCAAAAGCTAGCCGCTGACCGGTCGACGGCACCGTGGCTCTGCGACGATGAATCCAATCGGCGTCGTACCGTCCGCCAAGCAACTTTGGACGTCGTCGCCTCCGGCCCAAACAGAGGATGATGATGTCTAGCATCCAGAAACGTCCCAACGGCAAGTGGCGTGCTCGTTACCGAGACACGTCAGGCAAGGAACACTCGCGTCACTTCGACCGCAAGGTCGACGCGACCCGTTGGGAGAAGGCCATTACGGCCTCGCTAGTTACAGGCACCTATGTCCAACCGAATGCTGGCAAGATCACTTTCCAGGAGTACGCCGAACAGTGGCGGGTCGTCCAGATCCATCGCGCGGGCACCGCGAAGCACATCAAGGGAGCACTTGATCGCCACGTTTATCCCGTGATCGGGTGCAGGTCGCTTGAATCAATCTTGCCCAGCGAGTTGCAGACAATGGTCAAGGGCATGGCGCTATCGCCATCGTCCACGAGGGTTACGTGGCGCTACGTGAGCGCCATCTTCAAAGCAGCTGTGTTGGACAGGCGCATCGTGGCCTCTCCCTGCCAGGGGGTAAAGCTCCCTAGGGTTGAGCGACAGCAGGTGGAGGTCATAGACACTGAGACTGTTCGGTCAATGGTTGATGCCATGCCGGAGCGGTCTCGGTGCATGGTCACCGTGGCGGCTGGGACGGGGATGAGGCAAGGCGAGATCTTTGGCGTGACGTTAGACCGCGTGGACTTTTTGCGTCGGACCGTGCGAGTTGACCGTCAGATTGTTGATGGCGGCATGTTTGGGCCGCCTAAGACTGATGCCAGCGTGAGGACCATCCCGCTCCCCCAATCTGTCGTTGATGCTCTCGCTGTTCACTTGCGGACCTTCCCAGCGGGTGACGGGGGTCTGATCTTCACTCGACCTACAGGGGAGCCGTGGTCGCGCTCGGCGTTCTCGGATTGGTGGGGCAAGGCTCGGGTTAACTCGGGCACCGATGTCAAAGTCACGATGCACTCTCTGAGGCACTTTTATGCATCTCTACTCATTCGCCACGGGGAGTCCGTGAAGGTGGTTCAGATCAGGCTCGGCCATGCCACGGCGGCAGAAACGCTCGACACATATAGCCACCTTTGGCCCGACAGCGAGGACCGGACCCGCGATGCGGTAGATACGGTACTCGGGGCTCTTGCGGACCCACTGCGGACCGCCACGGACGGCTAGCAACATAACCGCAGGTCAGCGGCTTGGTGTGGATGAGTCAGCCGATACGCCGGGTCCTGTCGGCGTCGCACCATTACTGGCGTTGCGACGTGGGCGGCCATCCATCTCGGGTGACTGTTGCCAGGCACCTCTAGCGACCTACCCGCACACTCGGGCGGGCCGCCCTCAAACGTGTGCTGTCTGGTCTTGCTCCAGGTGGGGTTTACCGAGCCACGCCAGTCACCTGGCGTGCTGGTGGTCGCTTACACCACCGTTTCACCCTGACCACCGGTTGCCCGGTGGCGGTCTGCTTTCTGTGGCACTGTCCCGCG
>JBBSVB010000393.1:0-2474 GCA_038233875.1 Actinomycetales bacterium
AATCCCGACATACTCGCGGCGCTGGTGCAGCGTCGCGCAGGATCGGCCACGCCCATGCTGATCGGCTTCGCAGCCGAGACCGGCGACGAGGACGGCGACGTGTTGACCCATGCTCGCGCCAAATTGGCCCGCAAGGGCTGCGACCTTTTGGTGGCGAACGACGTTTCGGACGGCGCGACCTTCGGCGCCGACGAGAGCACCATTCACGTCCTGACGGCAGGTAGCGACGCGGTCCGCACGGTCGGGCCGGTCAGCAAGCAGCAGACCGCCACGGCCATCTGGGACGCGGTGCTCGATCGCCTGTGAGCGAGGCCGACTATTGCCGGTTAAACTCGCCGTTCACCTCCAGCGCAGCCGCTGCACCCAAGGAGATTCTGTGCCTCGTCTATTCACGTCCGAGTCCGTCACTGAAGGCCACCCGGACAAGATCTGCGATCAGATCAGCGACGGCATACTCGATGAGATCCTGCGACAAGACCCGCAGTCCCGAGTAGCCGTCGAAACCATGGTCACTACTGGCCTGGTTCACGTGGCCGGAGAGGTGCGGACCACGGGGTATGCGGAGATTCCGCGGATCGTGCGCGAGACCATCCTGGGGATCGGCTACGACAACTCGCACAAGGGGTTCGACGGTCGCACGTGTGGGGTCGAGGTCTCAATCGGCGAGCAGTCCAGCGACATCGCAGTCGGGGTCGACACGGCATACGAGCACCGCAACGGCAGCACGGAGGACGCTCGCAGCTCGCAGGGGGCCGGTGATCAAGGCTTGATGTTCGGCTACGCCTGCGAAGACACGCCCGAGCTGATGCCGCTGCCGATTTTTATGGCGCACCGCCTCGCCGAGCAACTGGCCACCGTGCGTAAAACGGCAGAGTTGGACTATTTGCGGCCCGACGGCAAGACGCAGGTCACCATCGAATACGCCGGGGACAAAGCGGTGCGCCTCGACACGATCGTGCTCTCGACGCAGCACGCCGAAGGTGTCTCACTCGACGGGCAACTCGGTCCCGACATCCGCGCCCGCGTGATCGCGCCGGTGCTGCAGGCCTGCCACGACGTCGGCGTGCGTATCGACACCACCAATTTCCGGGTGCTGATCAACCCCACGGGCACCTTCGTGCTGGGCGGCCCGATGGGCGACGCTGGGCTGACGGGGCGCAAAATCATCGTGGACACCTACGGCGGCATGGCCCGTCATGGTGGGGGAGCCTTCTCCGGCAAGGATCCGAGCAAGGTTGACCGATCCGCTGCGTACGCGGTGCGCTGGGTCGCCAAGAACGTGGTCGCAGCCAATCTGGCCAAGCGTTGCGAGATCCAGGTGGCCTACGCCATCGGGACGGCTAAGCCGGTGGGCCTGTACGTCGAGACGTTCGGGACCGAGAAGGTGCCCACCGAGGCCATCGAGCGCGCCATCACCTCGGTGTTCGATCTGCGACCGGCCGCGTTGATCGAAGAACTGGACCTGCTCCGCCCGATCTATCAGGCCACTGCGGCGTACGGTCACTTCGGCCGTCGCAGTGCCGAAGGTGTGGACAACGGGTTCACCTGGGAGCAGACCAACCGGGTGGAGGCGCTGCAGTCAGCGTTGTGACGTTAAGGCATGTCAGCCCGATCGCGTAGAAACAGGGCATGAGCGAACACGACACGGACCAGTTGGCCCTGGTGCCCGCTGAAGAAGTGTCCGATTCTGCCTCGGCCCGGTCGTCCACAGGTCGCCGTGTGGCTCGCAAGAGTGCCAGCAGCGGCTCGCCGGCCATAGCCGAGCACCTGCCAGTGGCTCAGGTGGTCATCGACACCGGCTTGGCTCACCTAGATCGGCCGTTCGAATACGCGGTGGTCGCAACCGACGGGGCTGCCGCGAAGCCAGGCGTACGCGTTCAGGTCCGATTTGCCGGCCGCGATCACGACGGGTTTGTCGTCGCCCGCACTGCGACCTCGGAGCACCCGGGGGCGCTGACTCCTATCCGCCGCGTCGTCAGCGACGAGGTCGTGCTGACACCTCACATTCATCGGGTATGCCGTCAGGTGGCCGACTACTACGCCGGAACGCTGGCCGACATGCTGCGCCTCGCCGTCCCGCCTCGGCACGCGGCCGCAGAGAAAGCGCAGGTGAAAGACTCGGCTGCCGACAGCGTGGCGCGGGGGATCGCTAGCCCGGCAGCGGGGGGCGATGAGGATCCTCGCGACAGTGCATGGACGGCATACCCCGCAGGCCGGGCCCTACTAACCCGCCTTCAGGCAGGCCAGTCGCCCGCCGCCGCGCTGTTAGCCCTGCCGGCTCAACCTCCCAGCCGTGATTGGCCGCTGGCCCTGGCGCAAGCCGCGGCCGCGACGCGCCGGTCCGGGCGTGGCAGCGTGCTTGTGGTCCCCGATCACCGGGATCTCGACCGAGTCTGCGCTGCCCTGGACAACCTTTTGGGTATGGGGGAGCACGCGCGCCTCAGCGCCGACCAGGGCCCTTCTGCGCGGTATGC
>JBBSVB010000394.1:0-2470 GCA_038233875.1 Actinomycetales bacterium
AACGGCTCAAGCCCCTGCCACGAAAGCGAATCTTCGTGTCAGGAGCAGGTTGACGGGGTGGGCGGGGTTGCGGGCGTGATGTCGTAGGCCGGCGGCGATGTTGTCCCAGCCGGTCAGGCGGAGGAGGCTGATGGCGGTGTTGCGCAGGGTCGCCATGACCTGTGGTGCGTTGCCGGTTCTGATCTGGGATCGGTCTTCGTCGTAGGTGACGTCGCGGACCCAGTGGAGCCGGTTCTCGATGCCCCAGTGGCCTTGGACCCAGGCCGCGAGGGTCGCTGCTGGTGCCGCTTGGTGGTCGGCGGAGGTGATCAGGTAGACGACCTCGACGGTCCGCCTCCCGGCCTGAGTGACGGTCCGTCGGACTTGGGCGACCTGCTTGGCGCCAGCGAAGGTGACCCAGTTCGGTGCGGTGACGATTTTGATGGTGCGGGTGACCGTGCGGCCGTGACTTGTGCTGGTGCTCCGGTGACCGGCAGGGACCTTGTTCCAGGGCAGGTTCTTGCACGCAGCATGCAGGGTCGGCTGGTTGCCCTTGACGGTGAACACGTAGTCGCCGCCGGCGGCGGTGATCAGGTTCGCGGTGTCGGTCTGGGTATGCATCGCATCGACGGTGACGACAGCCCCGAGGAGGTCGAAGAGACCTAGGAGCCCTTGCACTGCTGGGATTTCATTGCTCTTGGCTGCGACCGCGACCTGTCCCAGGACGGCCCCGGCAGTGTGGTCGTACGCGGCGACCAAGTGTGGTGCGGTCTTGGTTGTGGTTCGTGCGCCGCGCACGGTCTTCCCATCCAGTGCGATGATCCGTCGTCCTCCGGCGACGGAGGTTCTGGTCCACAGGTAGGCGCCGAGTATGCGATCGAGGGTGTCGGCTTGCAGACGTGCGAACGCACGCCGGATCGTGGACTCTCCAGGGCCTCGGCCATCGACGCCGAGATGTATCAGCGAGGGGGCGGCTTGATGAGCTACCCACTCACCGATCGCCACGAACGACCGAGCTCCGGCCAGTACCGATGCCAGCCCCACGGCCAAGATCACAGGCAACCTGTGCTGCAGCCCGCGCGGGTCGCGCGGATCGGGCACCGTGTAACAAGCTCAACAGATCGGGGCGGGTCGGCGTGCCAGCGACGGGCACTGGCGAGAGCGTGGGTGAAGATGACATCGACGGGTGTGGTCCTCGGTTTGATGGTCGGCCTGAGAACCTCCATCAAAACCTCACGGGCCACATCCGTCACACACGCCACACCGTTCATCACACGACAAAGCCGCAGGTCACAGCCCTCGGAGCCGACTTTGCCGAGGCCCTGGGCGGGTTCAGAGCGCCGTCTTCGAAGCTGGCCGCAGTCGGGTGGATCACCGATGGCGTGCACATTGCCTGGCCTGATCGAGACCGGTGACGATGCCCACTACCGGGCGATGGACTGGCTGTTGGAGGTCGAGGCGGTGCTCGCACGCGACATCTACGCCACGCCTCGGTCGCCGACGTGCTCAACCTCCAGGTCGACCGGCTGTTCTTCGATTCGAGACCGAGACCCCCGACGAGCCCGTCTGGCGCGACAAGCAAAGTCGCCGGCTCACGACCGCCGACCAGAGCGCCGCTGCCGCCGCGGAGGGCCGCGATGACGTGGTGCCCGAGCCGCTGGTCGGAGCGGTTAAGCACACCGGGTTCAGAGTGCACGGCAAGTCCAAGGACCGCCGCGATGACCTGCCACAGGTGTGGATCGAGATGGCCGTCACCCGCGATGGGATCCTGCGCCGTGCCGAACTCAACTGGTCCGTTGCAGCCCGCCGTCGACGTAAAGCGTCTGGCCGGTTATGAAGGCCGCGTCGTCAGAGACCAGATAGGCTAGCGTCCCGGTCAGATCCTCCGGCACTTCGACCCGCTTGATCGCCTGCATCTGCGGAACAATGTTGAAGAACTCGGCCGGGTTGCTGGCACTGCCGGGTGTCCGCACCAAGGAGGGGCCGATCGCGTTGACGGTGATGCCGTACTCGGCCACGTCTGTGGCTAGCCCGCGAGTTAGGCCGACGATCGCCATCTTGGACGCCAGATAGTGCGAGAAGCCGGGGATGACAAGTCCGGTGGCGTTTGATGTCATGTTGACGATTCGGCCCCACCCTCCCTCACGCATCTGCGGCACAATGGCCTGGCAGGTCAGGAACATCGAGTCGAGGTTGACCGACATCATCCGCCGCCAGTCGGCAAAAGAGATTGACTCGAACAGCTGGTTGGGGTAAATACCCGCGTTGTTGACTAAAACGTCGATGCGGCCTAACGCCGCACGTACGTCTTTCGCCGATGTCGCCACTGCGTCGGGGTCGCAGACATCGACGACGAACGCCTCTGCCTTCGCTCCAACCGCGCGACAGGCCGTCACGGTGGCCGACCCGTCCTTCTGATCGAGGACCGCCACGGAGGCGCCCTCGCTCGCCAAACGGACCGCGAACGCCTCCCCGATGCCACGCGCAGCCC
>JBBSVB010000395.1:0-2462 GCA_038233875.1 Actinomycetales bacterium
CCTACTGCGCAACATGCTCGCCGATCCCGTGCCGACGTTGATCATGTGGGGCGAGCGGGATGTGGTGCTTCCCTTAGTGCACCTGGCTGCTGCCGCCGAAGCCCTTCCGCACGCCCGCACGGTGATGCTGCCCAAAACGGGCCACATGGCCCAGGCCGAGCAACCCGAAGAAGTTTCCCGACTCATTACTGAGTTGTGGCGATCCTGCGATGAGTTGGGGGGGCTCGATACCCTCTCCGCGCAATGGCGATCGGGCTAGGCTTGACCGATGGAACTCCTCATCCGAGGGCAACACCTGCCGGGGCGCATTCTCGGCCCTTGCCGTGATCTGCACGTAGGCACACAAGGTAAGGATCGCCCTGTCGATCTCGTTCCTTGGATCGAGAACGGCTCATTGTGAACGTCGACCTCAGCGACGCTCACGGCCTGCCGAGACTTGCTCGCTTGCCCACCCACGCGCTGAGTTTCTCGTAGGCCCATCCTCATCGGGGATTCGCGTGACAGCGGCTGTCAGTTTCCGTGTCTTCAGAGTCATTTCAGGCTCGGATGACCTCAAGCGCGCCGATCTCAGCGAGGACATCGAAGTCTGTGTCTTGGGTGAGGACCGGTAGTTGATGCACCAGCGCGGTCGCGGCAATCCACAGGTCGTTGACGTTGATTCTTCGGCCGGTCTCGTGCAGGCGGACACGCAACTGCGCCCATTGCGCAGCGCCCCATCAATCGGCAACGGCTGTATGGCCGCGAGACTACGGACGGTCTCCAATCGTTGCGAGCGTGTTGCTGTGTCTGCAGCGGCAAGAACGCCCGCCTGAAGCTCGCCAAGAGTGACCACCGAGACAAACACTGTCTCCGGCACGAGCAAAAGATTGACCTCGCGACCAAGTTCGCGGGCAATCCAGACGCTTGTGTCTACCAGCGCCGCGCTCACGCAATCGGGCCCAGGGCGTCGGTGGTTTCGCCGGAAATCCACTCAAGATCGGCGGACAACGTGTCGTCGAGGGAGCGAGCGGCGGTAAGAATGCGCACTGCCTCAAGACGCCCGAAGCTCGTTCGGACGACTGGAGAAACAGGCAGAATTTCGGCCACCGGGCGCCCGTGCACGGTCACGGTTACGGTCACGCCTTCAGACACCAGATCCAGCACGTCTTTGGTGTGATTCCGTAGATCACGGGAGGCTACCGTCGGCATGTGCGCAAGTGTAGCCGTATTGCCACACTGGCTGGTGTTAGTGCCCCAGCGTTGCGGGCCACGCTGGGTCCCGTCGTCCCTGCGCTCATAGACACATGTATGCCGACGCACCCGAGGGCGCGTCGGCATACTCAATCACTGAAAAGTCAGGCCTTGATCGTGGCCGTGTCGATGACGAAGCGGTAGCGCACGTCCGAGTTGACCACACGGTCGTAGGCCTCGTTGACCTCATCGGCGCTGATCACTTCGATCTCGGCACCGATGCCGTGCTTGGCCGCAACCTCAAGCATTTCTTGGGTCTCGGCGATGCCGCCGATCATCGTGCCAGCCATAACCTTGCCGCCAGCCAACAGTGAAAACGCGCTGAACTGGCACGGGTCGCTCGGTCCGCCGACGTTGACCATCGCGCCATTGGGCTTCAGCGTCGCGAGGTAGGAGTCGAGCGGCAGATTCGCGCTGACCGTATTGATGATGACGTCGAAGGTCGAGGCCAAGTCTTTGAACGTCGACTCATCGGAGGTGGAGAGGTGGTCGACGGCACCATATTTGATGCTGTCGTCCTTCTTTGACGTGGTCCGGCTCAGCACGGTGACCTCGGCACCCAGAGCGACCGCGAACTTCACGGCCACGTGACCTAGGCCGCCCATGCCAACGACGGCAACTTTGCTGCCTTTCCCGACACCCCAACGCTTCAGCGGGCTGTAGGTCGTGATGCCCGCGCACAGCAACGGCGCGGCAACATCAAGGTCGATCGAGTCGGGGATGCCGACAACAAAAGCGTCGCGGACAGCAACCTGTTGGCTGTAGCCGCCCATGGTCTCTTCGCCGTCGAAACCCTTGCCGTTGTAGGTCATTACGGCGCCCTTGGTGCAGAACTGCTCTTGGTCTTGCTTGCAGTATTCACACTCGCCGCACGAGTCGACCATGCAGCCGACCCCGACACGGTCCCCCACTTTGTGTGCGGTGACATCGTCGCCAATTTCCGAAACGGTGCCAGCAATTTCGTGCCCGGGGACCATCGGGAAGATGGCGCTTCCCCACTCTTCGCGGACCTGGTGGATGTCGCTGTGGCAGATCCCGGCATACGCAATGTCAATCAAAACGTCGTCGGCGCGCAGTTCGCGGCGCTTAATGGTGTTGGCCTTTAGCGGGGCTCCAGCGCTTGCGGTGGACAGTGCAGCAGTGTGCGACATGCATCTCCTCGATATCGTTGTTCAGACCTAACGGCAAGGGTCGCAGCGATCAAGGTATTCCTTGAGCGGGCGTGGGTCGAC
>JBBSVB010000396.1:0-2428 GCA_038233875.1 Actinomycetales bacterium
CGGCTCAGCGACGAGGAGAAACGTGACCTGCTCGACGCAGCCCCGTACTCCTGCATCCCGAACGTGGGCGATATGCAGGACACCTACGAGATTGTCGAGCACATCCTCGCCGACGCCTACGCCGCTGGTGAGGCCGAGACGACCCGACACGCTACATGGACTGGGTCCAGTGAGTGAGTGCTGGGCGACCCTGAAATCCAAGTACCGTCCAGGCCACACGCACCTCTGCGAGAGTCAGCACACCACGGGTGATCACATCTGCGGCGACTGCGGCAGGCGGTTCGGCACGTCATGAGGGAGAACCGCGTCGAGTCCACGCTCTACGCCGAGGTCAAGGCTCGAGGCGGATGGGCGATCAAGTTGCTGCCCTCCGTCTCGGGCCTCCCCGACCGACTCGTCCTCTTCCCCGGTGGGCACATCCTCTTCATCGAGTTGAAGTCGCCTAATGGTAGATTAGCCCCACACCAGACAGTGATCCACCGGCGACTCCGCGCTCTGGGCTTCGAGGTCCTTGTTCTGAACACGCCCGACCGTGTGCGCGAGTGGGCCAAACAAGTGGACGTTGCGGCTAGCCACAAGACTAACCACACGCTAGGCTAGCCATAGGCAGCCCGCAAGGGGCTCCCACGAACGGAAGGCTCAGCATCCATGTCCACTCTTCGCTACACCCCCGAGGCACCTCTCCAGCCCCGGCCTCACGCGCCCACCGTGGCTCAGTTCAAGACCTACGACGAGGCCGCGGACCACCTCTCGCTCCAGTCCAACTGCGATTTGCTGGAGGTGGTGGAGCGATGAGCACAAACCCGTGGTTCGACACGCTGAACGGTCCCACCATCCAGCGCATGATCGAGAAGCACGGCGAGACCCTGAAGGCCCGCCACCACACCGACGACGTGTACTTCGCGCTGTGGCTGGAGGCGCTCGACCGCGCAGTCATGCGGCGGGTGCTGGTCCGGTACGACGACCTCGAGGACTGGGACTACTGGTCCAACTACGACGCGGGAATGACCCCCCGCGAAGCAGCGATCGAGATGCTGGCCGATAACGGCTACGCCGACGCGTACGACGAGGAGCTGTCATGACAGACCCGGACCTCTTCTACTGCGCCGACCACTGGTGCGACGGGCACCCCCTGTCTAGCCAGAAGTGCGAGGCACCGGAATGAGCGCTCTCGCCGCGGATCTCGAATACTACCTCGGCCGCGTGCCGGACAGCGACACCATCGCCGAGGCTGGCGACTGGCAGCAGAACAACCCCGGCTCAAACCTGAGCGAGTGGGTCGAAGCGATGATCGAGATTGGAGCACTGTGATGAAGTACCCCGAGGTCCACGTTCAGTTGACCGGCGAGGACGGCAACGCCTTCGCCATCATGGGTGCCGTGAGCAAGGCGCTCAAGCGAGCGGGTGTCCCCGCCGAGGAGATCTCCAAGTACAAGGGGGAGAGCATGTCGGGGGACTACGACAACCTCCTCCAGACCGCGATGCGTTGGGTGGACGTGGGATGAGCACCTTCCAGGACCTCAGCGATGAGGAGAAGATGGCCCTTCAGGTGGAGTTCGACGACCGGGCCACCCCGGACGAGCGGCGAGTCGAACTCCTGACCCTCCTCCGCGAGGGGGCCGACGAGGCCAAGATGGGCCGTCCCTGCCCGAAGTGCAAGCACTACTCGTTCTTCGCCCCGCACGACGAGGCGCTCATCGAGGGCCACGTCTACAGCCAAGACGGCCTGTCTGAACTCCAGATCACAGGCTACTGCGAGTTCTGCTTCGACCTGATCACGCGGGAGCCCGAGGAGGAGCCCGAAGATGAGCACTGACCAGACGCAGGCGGTGTACGCCGCCGAGGACCTGTGGGAGAAGACGGAGTCGCAGGCCCGCATTCGGTTCGGGGACTGGTACGACGTCCAGCCGTTCTACGTCATGCTGGCGAAGCGGTTCCGGGACGCAGACCGCCCGGTGTACCCGCCGACCGTGCGACCGCGCAAGGGAGCGCTGAAGGCTCACTACGACTCCACCACGGGCAGCGTCTTCATGCCCCCGTACGACAAGGGCGGGGTCTGGGCGCTGAAGACGGCCACGGCGATCCACGAGTTCGCACACCACCTCACCCCCGGATGCGGCCACGGCCCAGAGTTCCGAATGGCGATGTTGGAGTGCTTGGACATCCTCGGCTGGGACACGAAGGGTCTGGCCGACTGCTACGCGCAGGTCGGGCTGACGACCACAGACAAGGCCGAAGGGATGATCGACAAGGTGAGCAAACTCCTCACCCACGCGGACAAGGCAGCCACCGACGAGGAGCGCCGCACCTACATCGAGAAGGCCGAGGGGCTGGCGGCCACGCACTCCATCAACCTCGCGCTCCTTCGGAAGAAGCAGGCCGACGCCAACGGTGGTCACGACGACGCGGACCGCCCGATGACCGGCGA
>JBBSVB010000397.1:0-2424 GCA_038233875.1 Actinomycetales bacterium
AGCAGAGTCGAGCTCATGAGGTTCATACCCTGCTCGGCGGTCCACTGGGCTGTGGCGCGGGTGGCAGCGCCCCACCAGATGCGCTCGCGCAGGCCCGGGGAGTGCGGCGTCAAGGGAAGAAGCCCCGGTGGGTTGGGGAACATGGGGCGCGGGTTGGGGGCCCTAAAGCCTTCGCCGTCCAACACTTCTAAAAAGCGGGCCGTATGCCGTCTCGCCATGTCCCCGTCGCTTTCACCTTCGCGCGGGAGGTAGCCGAAGTGCTTGTAACCGTCGATGACCTGCTCGGGTGATCCGCGGCTGATGCCCAACTGCAGTCGGCCGCCGGAAATGAGGTCGGCGGCACTGGCGCTCTCGGCCATGTACAGCGGGTTTTCGTAGCGCATGTCGATCACTGTCGTGCCGATCTCGATGGTGCTGGTCCGGGTGCCAACGGCAGCGAGCAGCGGAAACGGAGATGCCAACTGGTGGGCGAAGTGGTGCACCCGGTAGTAGGCACCATCTACGCCGAGCTCTTCGGCAGCCACCGCCAAGTCGATCGATTGCAGGAGGACGTCGGAGGCCGAACGCGTCCTGGAATGCTCCGAGGGGTTCCAGTGGCCGAAAGACGAGAAACCGATGTTCTTCATAGGTGGTTGAACAGTCAACTAATGCCCGACATTCCGGCGTTCGCCCTATGCGTTCCACAGCGTCTCGTCCCAAGGGGGACGCGTATGTTCAGGCGATGACCACATGGCGGCACACCCGAGAGTTGCCATGATGATCGATGGCCTTGCGCCGGCCCGACGTCGGTTGGTGCTCGCGATCATGGGTGCTCTGGTGGTTGTCGCGTTGGCCGTCGCAGGCGTCGCGATCTTCAGGTCGCAGTCGGCCGCCGACCCCGTCTCGCAGGAAACCCTTGGACCAGTGATTCTCGTGGCAGGTTATGGCGGCAACACCGACGTGCTTCAGCCCCTCGCTGACACCTTGCGCGACGATGGCCGAGTGGTCGAGATCTTCCCTCCGGTGGGAAACAACACCGGAGATTTGGCCGAGCAGGCAGTGGCCTTGGGCACGTTCATCGACCGCGTGCGTCGCGACATCTCGGCACCGTCTGTGGACGTCATCGGCTACTCCGCTGGGGGCGTCGTGGCTCGTCTGTGGGCTAGGGATCTGGGCGAGGACGGTGTGGCCCGGCGAGTAGTGACCCTTGCTTCCCCGCATCACGGCACGGGCGTGTCGAGCTTGGCCACCGAGGCCGGTGGATGCCCGCGCGCGTGCGAGCAACTCCGCCCCGATAGCGACCTGTTGCGGCGGCTGAACGCTGGCGATGAGACTCCAGACGGTCCGGAATGGGTCACCTTCCGCACCGAGGACGACGAGACGGTTACCCCGTCGACGTCTGCCGATCTTGAGGGGGCCTTGAATCTCACGGTGCAGCAGTATTGCCCCTCGGCGACGATGAGCCATGGCCAACTTCCCACCTCGGCGCTGGTCCTTGGTGCGATGCCGCAGATGTTGGGCGACAGCACACCTGCGGCACCTGCGAGCGGTGAGGTCGACTGCAGTTAGCGTCTCAACTGGTGATGTCCTTGGTGGCGAAGTTGGCCCACGCCGCCACGCTGAACACCAAGAAGTAGGCTCCCTGCAGCAGCACGCCAAGGGTGACGTCGTCCCACAAGATCGGGTCCCGGAACAGGTCGACGAAGGCTAGCCAATGCCGCGTCGGCAGCCACGGGTGCAGTGCTTGGGCTGCGTCCAGGCCCAACAGCACAGTCGAGGCGATCAGGAACCCGACGGTCCCGAGAGCCGCCCCGATCGCGGAGTCGGTCAAAGTCGACAGCAGCAACGCCAGCGCAGCCACACCGAGCATCGACAACGTGATGTAGCCCAAGGCCAAGGCGGTCCGCTGGGCCACTTCGGTGCCCGAGAGTGTGGTGCCTGAGATCGAGGCCACCCCCGTGGGTGCGGTGCCCTGACCCAGGAATATTTGCCCCACGACATACCCCACAGCAGCCACCATCACCACCGTGAGCAGCACGAACACCACCACGCTGACGAGTTTGGCCATGATCAGATAGCCCCGGCTCACGGGGCGCACCAGCAGGTAACGCAAGGTGCCGTTTTGGGCTTCGCCGGCGATGGCCTCGCCGCCGACCACCGCGACGGCGATCGGCAAGAAGAGTGGCAGCACAATGCCCAACGCGACCAGCGGGAACAGGGTCGCATCGGTCAATACGGCCGAGAGAAACGGTGGGCCCTCACCCGGTGCCGGAGCGATGTCGGTGACCGAGACCAAGATTGCCACCAGGGTGGGCAGCGCGTCGAGGAGTCCGATGGTGATCCAGGTGCGTCGATCACGCAGCATCTTGTGCAGCTCGACGCCGATCACGCGTCCGCTACCCGATCGTCGCCGGCTCCGGTTGCGGCCAGCACGACATCTTCCAG
>JBBSVB010000398.1:0-2397 GCA_038233875.1 Actinomycetales bacterium
GAGGACCTGGCCGGTTGTGGAGACGCGGGCGAAGCCGATCAGCGTCCCAGAATCGTGCGTTTGGGCCTCTAGGTTGCGGGACAGAGTTTCGGGACGATTCGGGCTATCCGCGGTGGCTGTCCCATCGGCCTTCCTTGAATCGGTCGTTTTCGACACGCGCCTATGTCCTATCGTCCGTATGCGCAGCCTTGGTATCCGCTCCGGCTCGGTTGTCGCCGTAGTCGATGATGTCGATGAGGCGCCTGCTGACAGCGAATCGCAGCGCGTCGTTGTGCAGTCCGTGAAGTTCGACGCCGCGGTCGGTGAGCGTCACGTAGGCGCGGTCCGTGCCACCAGTGAGGTGACCCCACGCGTGCGGCTTCAGGTAGAAGCGCTTCGGGCTGTGCTTGGCCCACGGCCCCAACCCGGCCTTCTTTGCGATCGAGTCGGCGACTTCTGCGGGGCGGATGTGGGTCCGATAGGAACGCTGCTCACCAGGGCCGGGCCACAGATCGCCGGCCAGTTCGCGTCGTCCCGACCCGAACTGGGGGCGCGCCGATGGCGTGGTGCAGGCGCAGCCGTTGAAGTGCTGGGGCAAGTTGCGGGCGCAGCGGCTCATCAGGCGTCGACCTCGAACCGCTCGAAGAGCGCGCGCTTCGCCGTGGCCTGCACGACCACGAGATGGCGCCGCGCCGTCTCGGCGGAAATACCCGTGGCCGCGGCGATCTCGTCGAGGGAGGCGTGGCCGTCGTACTCGTCGGTCAGGGCCGGTGCGTAGAACACCTCCGCGACGTGTCCCGTCTCGGCGTCCGCCTTGCGGCACTCGTCGATGACCTTTCCGATGAGCATTCCTCGCAGCGAATCGTTGCCCGTCGGGACCGTGTCGGTCCGGTTCATCGCATTCCAGTCGTCCTCCGTACAGACCAGCACCCGACGGCCATGGAAGAGCGGCGCGGCAGTCCGCGCGTTGGTGGCGTCGAGAACCTCATTCATGGACGGCGCTCGGCCAAGGTCGGCGAACAGGTCGCCGCGGGTCTGATGCATCTCCCAGATCCGACGCTTCTGGTCGGCCTCCGCAGTGGGCGTCGCACTGGCAGCGGCAGAAGCGTCGATCCAGCGGCGCACCTTCGACTTGGCCCGGAAGCGCAGCAGGCTCGTGTAGGAGTCGACCTCACTGAGGTCGATCTTTCCGTTGCGGACCTCGCGGACCAGGTCGGCGGCCGTCTCGTAGACCCTGGAGAGCACCTCGTCACCGTGGACTGTGCGATCAAGGCAAAACACTTTGGTCAGGTTGGCGGCGATGGAGCAGATCGTCGGCTCCAGTGACCGTACAAAGTCGTCGAGCAAGTCGTCGTAGCAGGAGCCCTCGGGGGCGTCGCGGAGCAACGCGAGCATTTGGTGAGGGACCGGGTCGGCGGTGACGAGGTTGGCGTGGGTCATGGGGTTCTCCGATGTCTGTTTGGTGCTGTCGTATCCCTGACGGCTGAGGTCCGTGATGTGTTGCTGCTCCGCGAAATCAGTTGGCGGCGTGGGTTCGCCTCGCTTCGTCCAGAGTCGCCACGAGGTCGCCACGGCCGTCGGCGCGAGTGACGAGCCACATCTCGTGCAAGGCGACGACGTTGGAGTCGAACGGCGTCAGGACGGCGCGTGCCGGGATGCGAACGGGGCGGGAGAGGTGTGCGGTCATAGTCGCGATGTCCTTCGGGTGAGGACGCCGGGTTGGCGCCGTTGCCCTATTGGTGTGCGGCAGGGACACGGAAACGACCACCCAGGCGCGTCAGAGGTCGGCCAGCATCGCGAGTTCGTCGTTGAGCAGCGAGGTCAGCAGCCCGCCCGGCTCGCCGTCTACGCGGTGCTCGACGGTGTCGACGAGTCGCAACACGAGGTCGCGGAGGGCGCCTCCCGAGACGCGTTCGTCCTCCAGCAGGACGACATAGAAGCCACCCGTGCTCGGGCAGCCAGCAGCCCACTCGTCGGCGGTGAGGGAGAGCGAAAGTCGAAGCGCGGTCGGGATCCGCACGAAGGGGTGTGTGCCGTCGGCCAGGTTGGCGAGCAGGTCTGCCGGGGTTGCGTCATCGTCGGTCGAGAGTGCGCGGAGCACATCGGGGTGAGTGATGATGTGGATGAGCGCGGCCGCCATTGCGTGGCGGTACGGACCTCGGAGTGGCCGGGCGGACACTCGCACGCCGTGCTGGTCGCGCGATGCCATCGCGAGCAGATGCACGAGCGCGATGCCCACGAGCCCGTGTCGTTTGGCGCCGTAGCCCGCGTAGACGAGGGCGTCCATCACTGCGCCTCGCGATCGAGGCGGAGCCGGAGCGCCTCCAGGATGGCGGCGTTGAGGGTCGGCCAACCGGCCGCATCGGCGCTGTCCTTCGCGCGCTCAACGAGGGCGGCGTCGGCGAGCACCTGTACCGC
>JBBSVB010000399.1:0-2393 GCA_038233875.1 Actinomycetales bacterium
CAGGGCAAAGTCGCTGACGCGATCAGACACAACCCACAGTTCCTCGGTGGCACCGACCGCGACGTCACCGCGCTGATCGAGGCTGTTCCCGGTTTGATCGCCAAGGACGGCGCCGAGTCGGTGTATGCCGTGGGCCTGCCCGACGGACGCGGGCTCGCCGTCAAGATCACCGACGGTGGCCAGCGCGCCCGAGCCGCCGTGATGATCAAGGCGTTGCAGGCCATGGGAGTCACCGAGCCCGCTGAAGCGCTCGCCCGGATCGCAGAGACCCCGATCCTCGGTCACGGCCAGCCAGTCGGCGCCGTCGAAGCTGTCGACCTCGGGCCCAACACCACCGGTGCGGGATACTGATATGCGAGCGGTGCTTCAACGCGTCCACGAGGCGTTGGTGAACGTCGATGGCCGCGTTGTCGGCGAGATCGGGACGGGGGTGCTCGCCCTCATTGCCGCAACCCACACCGATACTGCGGCCGAGGCGGCGACGATGGCTCGCAAGATCGCCGAGATTCGGTTGCTGGCCGACGACACCTCGATCCAAGACCATGTCGACGATCCGGGTAATGGTGGTGGTGATGGTGATGGTGACAGCGGTGATGACGGCGACAATGTCCGAGGCGCGCGGCCAGCGGTCTTGGTGGTGAGCCAGTTCACTCTCTACGGCTCCACCAAGAAGGGCCGCCGTCCCTCGTGGAGCGACGCCGCACCCGGCCCGGTCGCCGAACCGTTGGTTGACCTGGTGGCCGCAGGCCTGCGCGAGCGAGGCATCACGGTGGCCACGGGAGAGTTCGGCGCACACATGGACGTAGCACTCGTGAACGATGGGCCGTTCACCCTCGTCATCGACACCTAGGCACTGTTCAACGCGCGGTCATCACCGCGACACAGTCCTTGTTGAGGCACAGTCCTTACCGATACATGGTCCTCACAAGAACGCCCCGTATTCTTGGACCATGGATTTATTGTTCGGTGCCCAGGGTTTCATTCTGTTGTTTCTGGGTGTTGCGGCGTTGGCCATGCAGGCATGGGCGGTGGTGCACGCCGCCACCACCCGACCTGAGGCTTTTGTGGCGGCGGGTAAGCGCACCAAGGGCTTCTGGCTGGCGGTCACGGGTGTCGCGGCTTTGCTCGGGGTCGTCACCTTGGGGGACTCACTCAATCTCTTTGGGCTGCTGGCCTTCGTAGCAGCGGCGGTCTACCTCACCGACGTGCGTCCTGCAGTCCAGGCCATGCGTGGCCGCAACGGCGGCGGCAGCAATATGGGGCCCTACGGCCCGTGGTAGCGCTGGGCTCTGCCCAGACCTCTGTGATCGCTGGGCCCACTGGGCCTCTGGAAATCTTCAGCAAAGGCACCGGCCCACCTTCCACCCTGTTCGTGCACGGCCTCGGCGGATCCATTTCCAGCACCCGTCCCTTCGCAGGTGCCACGCCCGGTCGTCGATCATTCGTGCACATCGCCGGTCATGGTGCCTCGAGCCCATCGCCGACGATGACGTATGCCGCGCTCGCCGCCGAGGTGCGTGCGGCCGCTGCTTATGTCGAAGCCGACGCGGCCCTTGGGATCAGCATGGGGGCGGGGGCGTTGTGCGCCTTGGCTGCCGCCGAGCCCGACCGGTTCAGGGCGTTGGTGCTGGTGCTGCCAGCCGCCCTCGGCACCCCGCGCAGCGTGGCAGTCGGCAACGATGCCGCCTCGCAGTGGTTTCGGAATCTGGCGCACCTCGTCTCAGCCGGGGATGTCGACGCCGTCGCGGCATACCTGGCGACAGGGGAGCCGGTTGATGGCCCAGCCGTCATGGCGTGGTCTCGCGCGCAAGCGACCCACCTGATCTCCAGCCGCGCGCAGGCGGCGCTGAAGGAATTGCCGCAGCAAAGCGTGCTCGCCGATGTCCAGGCGTTGCGTGCGGTGCGGTGCCCGGTGCTGGTGATCGCGCAGCACGACGACGCGGTGCATCCGGTGTCGGTGGCAAGGGAGTTGGGGGAGGTCCTGCCGTGCTCGCGAGTTGAAGTGCTCCCACAAGGTGGCATCATGTGGGCTCACCGTGATCACGTCCGCGCGCTGGTGGGTGAGTTTTTTGTGCGAGGCGCGACGGGATGGCACGACATACCGAATGGGAAGTTGAACGAGCGTGAGTGACGTGTGGTCAGAGTCAAAGGTGGGTCGCAGCGGCACTGAAGCCGTGCGCACCGTCGACCGCCCGTGGGGTCACTTCCAGCAGTTCGTCGCCAACGAGCCCGTCACCGTTAAGACCATCACCGTCGAGCCCGGCCATCGCCTTTCGCTGCAGCGCCACGATCGGCGCGGGGAGCTATGGCAGATCTTGGACGGACCGATGGACGTCGTGGTCGGCGACCGGGCCTGGCTGGCGCAGCCCGACGAGTTGGTCTGGATCCCGCAG
>JBBSVB010000400.1:0-2391 GCA_038233875.1 Actinomycetales bacterium
CTCGAGAAGCCGATCGCTCCCCGCAGATCGACCAGCATCGCGACCACCAACACCACGACGGCCACACTTAGCTCGGCGACCCGGGGCACTCGGTGCGGGCCTCCAACGGCCGCCAGGGACGCCGGGAAATGCTGGTCTCTAGCCATCGCCATGGTCGTGCGCGAGATGCCCAACAGCATGTTGAGCAGGGCCCCGGCGGCTGCACAAGCGGCTGCGAAGCGGATCAGCCACACCCAGCCCGAGCCCCATACCTGCGCTGCAACATCGGCAACCGGCGTCGCGGTGGCCGCCGCAGTATCGGTGCCGATCACCCCCACGATCAGCGCCGCGACCGCGACGTAGATCGCCAGGACCACCACGAAGGTGATGCCGATCGCTTGTCTGATCGTGCGCTCCGGGTCGCGCACCTCCTCACCCAGGGTCGCTATCCGCGCGTAGCCGGCAAAGGCAAAAAAGAGAAGCCCAGCGGCCTGCAGCACCCCGTATGCCGACACGGTTATATCCGACGCCAGCCCTGCCGAGAAGTCGAAGACGGCGTCACCGGCCAGCGAAGCGACCACGACACTGACGGCGAGGCCGAGCAAGACGGCAAGCACGATCGAGACGATGACCCGCGAGATCCGAGCCGAGCGTTGCACTCCGCTGAGATTGGCTGCGGTCACCGTCATAACCGCAATCGCCGCCGCAACGCGCTCGTAACCGGGTGCCACGTAGGCACCCAGGGTCAGCGCCATGGCCACACAGGAAGCGCTTTTACCGATGATGAAGCACCACCCGGCCAGAAAGCCGGGGAAGGCCCCCAGCCTCTTGGTGCCGTAGACGTAGGTGCCACCCGCCGACGGGTAGCGAGCCGCGAGCATGGCCGAGGAGTAGGCGTTGCACGCCGCCACGAGGGTCACAATGACCAGGCTGAGCCACATCAACGACCCTGCCGTTGCGGCCGCCGGGGCCCATACGACAAACATTCCCGCGCCGATCATCGAGCCCATCCCGATCGTCACAGCGTCGCCTCGAGTCAGCGTCCGGGCCAAGGCCGAGGAGGACTCGGGCTCCAGGAACATGGGAGCACTGTGCCACGCCAAGGTGGCGGGCAGGTGACGTGTGTGCAAACAGCATTTCCACTATCGGACGTAGTGAGACTTCGCTAAGGTCTCAGGCGTGGACTTTGACGAGAACGGAAAACCAGTCATCCCGGCCGGCCGCCTTATTTTGGTGCGTCACGGGGAAACCGAATGGTCACGCTCTGGGCAACACACCGGGCTCACCGACCTGCCGCTACTCCCCGAGGGTGAAGCCGCGGCTAAAGAGACCCGTCCAGTGCTCGACGAGTTCGATTTCGTGCACGTTCGGGTTTCGCCACTGCACCGCGCGCAGCGCACCGCCGAACTGGTGGGCTTGAAGCCGGACCTGATCGACGAAAATCTTCGCGAGTGGGACTACGGCGGCTACGAGGGCGTCACCACCAAGGACATCCGGGAACGCACGGGCTACCTCTGGAACGTCTTCGAGCACGGCGTCATCCCCGGTGACACCCCGGGCGAGACCGTCGAAGAGGTTGCCGGGCGTGCTAGCCGGGTGCTGGAGGAGATCTACCCACACCTGCACCAAGGCGACGTTGCACTCGTGGGCCACGGCCACTGCCTACGCATCCTGGCCGGCGTGTATCTGCGCCAGAACCCCCGCTGGGGTCGTCGGGTGACTTTCGAGACCGGTGCTGTTGCGATCTTGGGTCATCACCACGAAGACCGTGTCATTGAGGCGTGGAACCGCCGCCGCTGACCGGCCACTCAGACACTTAACACGAAGACGCAGCCTCCCATCTCGGGAGGCGGCGTTTCGTTTGCGCTCAAGCCTGTCTTCCAAGCGTGCGCCGAGATTCGCGCTGGAGCGTCACTCTCGGCGCACGCTTGAACACCCGCTCAATCCTTGGCGGGCTCGACGTCAGGGATGGGCCAGGTGTGCACCGGCTGGTTTTGCTCCGCCAACTCGGCGTAGTGGCCGAACATCTGATGCAACGCCTCATTGCGCGAATGGCCTGACGCTTCGTATTTCTCGGTGACCTCGACCTGCCAGCTCGCGCCGTTCTGCTGGGCCGCACACCGACCTTCGATGATCGACAGATAGTGGTCACGCACCTGCCGGCGAAGCCCAAGGGCAGCTAACCCTTCGGCAGCCTCAGCCAAGAGGTGCTCCGAAATCAACTCGGTGGCTGCCATCTTGCCCAGGCCCGGCCACATGAGGTTCGCTTCAATGCCCTGCTTGGAGGCATCAAAGAAGTTCTTCTCCGCGTCGGCGAACGGCATCTTGGTCCAGATGGGTCGGCCGCTAGACGTCAGTCGCTCGATGAGTCCGTAGTAGAAGCATGCGTTGGCCACCATGTCGACCGCGGTC
>JBBSVB010000401.1:0-2379 GCA_038233875.1 Actinomycetales bacterium
ATCTCGGCGGGGATCTCCCCCACGGCGATCTTGCAGAAGATGCAATCACTCATGGCCCCAGCCTACTGAGCAACCCTGTAGCGGCGGCACCAATTCATCATCGAGCGGCAGCAAATGCACCTAATCTCACCAAGGCCAGACACCAATGTGCGACATATGTCGCCATTTCTCTTGCGCCTCTATCATTTTTGGGCGCGTCGCCCTAGCCTCAGCATGACATCGCAGGTCATGGGGGCAGGCGAATGACAATGGAGGAATGATGTCAAAAAGGCTAGTTACCGCAGTGGTCGCGCTAGCGTTGGTGGGATGTGCCGCAGTCATGCCGGGAGTCGCAACCGCCGGACCGAGTCAGAAGATCAGCGCCGGGCCCGGCGACAGGGCTGACGAAATAGCAAAAGAATACGGTCTGCCGTCTTTTGAAAAGTCGAAGACCGGACTGTCGAGATCCAAGATCGTTCGACCCGATGGGCCTAACCCCTACCTCGCATTGCTCGAGGACCCGTCCAAGGCTGATTTCGCTGCCTGGGACATCTACTTGGCCCAGAAGGCTGAACGCCGCTACCCATCGGCCAAGACCATGGCGAGACCCAACGAACTGCAGCGGCAAACTCGACCACCACTGGTCGTCGACGAAGAAGAACCAGACGGCTCCCGCGGCAGCAATGACACGTATCAAACAGCCCAACTGGTGAAACGGTTCGGCACCGGCAAAAGGGACCGATCGACCGCCCGCATCCTCGGCCAGTTAGACAACGAAGAAGTCACCTTCCAGGCGATTCGGCCCACTCGCGAAGACGACGGGTCAATCCCGAAGGCGCGCAACACCAGGGTCGGCAATAACTTCGACGGCATCACCACCTCAGGCACTATCGGTGACGGCCCACACGGAAGCGCCGCTTCCGGCTCCGGCGACTTCGACGCCTACAAGGTCACCGGGAAGGCCGGGAAACGACTTGTCGCAAAGGTCGCCTCGGATCCCTCCTCCGACTTCGATTCGGTCATAGCGCTTTTCGACGCCAACGGAGACATCGTTGACTTCAACGACGACGCCGACGAGACGACTTTCGATTCCGCGTTGTCCACCTCCCTTCCCGAGGACGGGACGTACTATTTTTTTGTCGCCGGCTTTTTCAGCGTTCCGGAGGACCCCTTCGACAGTTCCAGCGGTTTCGGAGCCGAGAGCGAAGGCGACTATGGTCTCGAGCTCAGCGTGAGCGACGCGGACGTCGACACCTACGCGGTCGACTTGGAAGTCGGCGATGTGCTGGGATTAAGCGTGGCGGGAAGCGCAACCTTCCTCGGGATCCAAGACAGCACCGGCACTTTAGTACACGGCTCGGCACAGGACGCCTCGTTCATGTACCCCTCCGAGTCGCCGCTACCTGGCGGCGGTAACGCGGTCAACGATCATGTGGTGGACGCAGCGGGCACGCACTACATCTCGGTAAGCGGTGACAGCGGCAGGTATGACGTCACCGCAGAGGTGTATCGGCCTGGCAGCGAAGGCGAGAAGGTGCAGACGTTGTACCTCGACTTTGACGGAGCGCGCCTGAACACGAACATCTTTGGAGGGCCAGGCGTCCGAACACTGAGCCCGATGCGATCGTTCCTAGGCGGCTGGGGTCTGACCAACGATGACTATGAGCCACTTGCACGCGAGATCATCAGGAGCGTCACCGAGAACGTGCAACGTGACCTGCGACGCAGCGGGGTCGACCCCGACACCCGGGTTCGTATCCGCAACAGCCTCGACCACCGAGACACGTTCGGCAAGCAAGAGCACGTCAGCCGGATCATCATCGGTGGAACGATCAAGTAATCAGGGGTCGAAACGATCGGGATTGCCCAGTCGATCGACCCGGGCAACTTTGACCGGAGCGAGACAGCGTTGGTGTTGTTGGATGTCCTCAGCGGCAACGACCCGGAAAATGTCGCCTCGCTGAACTTCTATCTCGCGCCCAACAGCGACAAGGTGAAGTTCATCGGCACGGGCGTCGGCAATGTTGTCAGCCACGAAGCGGGTCACTACTTCGGCGACTGGCACGTGGACCAGTTCAACGACACCCTGAACGTCATGGACCAAGGCGGCAACTTCGCGCTGCTCTACGGCGTCGGCGATGACGGCATCGGTGGCACGGCAGATGACCCAGACGTCGACTTCGGCAAAGACGTCTTTAACCCGAACGAGGGCTTCACCGGCACCGAAAACACCCTAGGCCGCCTTGCAGCTGCCCTGGTGCGGTAGGAAATCCGTGGCCGGTTGACAGGCGCAGGCGGCGGCAATTGGACAAGGACGAGTCTCGGAGCGCCGCCGTCTGCGTCAACGACCACGGAGCCGGATCCCGGCGTCACCTCAAGGCCGCAGGTGTGCCGTCAGTC
>JBBSVB010000402.1:0-2341 GCA_038233875.1 Actinomycetales bacterium
CTCTGACCTCTCCGGTGCGTGCAGCCACAGACGACGGCGACGAACTGCGCGAAGGCGACGCCGGTGGAAAGGCCCTTCTGACTAAAGAGGCCAAAGAGGCAGGGCGCGAAGCAGCCGGCCCCAAGGCCACCGACCAGGAGTCACTGGAGGCGTACTGGACGCCCGAACGGATGAAGTCAGCCAAGCCCGCAGCGGCCGACCCGGCATACCAAAAGGCTGTGGAGCGCTTCGAAGAGGAGCAGAAGCAGCTCATCGAGAGCGGCAAGCCCGACGAGGAGCAGGACAAGCAAGAAGGACGCGAGCGCAGTGTCAAGGGCTTCGCTGCCCCGGAGTTCACCCGCGACGGCCGCGTCAAGAGAGGCAACAACGTGACGGGTTCAACGGCCCGCACGAGCCCAGCACCGATGAGCCTTGACCTGAAGACGATCCTTAAGACCGTCTACCCTCGGGCGGTCGAACGCCGCTCGGGCAAGGTGTTCTTCACCAAGCCTGGTGAAGGCAACTTCGTCTGCTCGGCCTCCGTCGTCAACTCCGAAGGCCTCGACACCGTTTGGACGGCTGGCACTGCGTCCACGGCGGCGAGGATGGCTCCTGGGCCACCAACTGGACTTTTGCCCCTGACTACGCCAACGGCCTGAGCTCCGACGGCTTGTGGAGCGCCCGGCAGTTGTGGTCCAAGAGTGACTGGATCAACGATTCCGACTTCGACGAAGACATGGGCGTGGCGATCATGAACACCCGCAACGGCCAACACATCGTCAGCCGAGTCGGCGGTCAGGGCTTCACCGTCAACAAGGGCAAGACGAACTTCGAAGTCGCCTACGGCTACCCGGCCGAGGCACCCTTCAACGGTCAGATCTTGCGACGTTGCTCGGGCACCACCAGCCCGGAGTGGAACGTCTGGTTCACCTGGAGCCACACGCTGAAGATCCCCTGCACCATGACCCGCGGATCCAGTGGCGGCGGCTGGTTCCAGCGATACGACTGGACCTCCGGCACGGGCTACCTCAACGGCGTGAATTCGCGCATCAACCGGATCGTCGGCCCGACCATCATGCTCCCGCCGTACTTCGACGACTCGGCGTGGTCGCTCTACAACAGCACCCGCAACTTGTGACCTGACCGTCGCTCGTGGGTCGAGTAGCGCCGTCCTCCCCCAGGGCGGCCCTACTCGTTGCGCACCACAAACGAGATGCTGCGCTTGGCCACGTCGACCGCCACAAGCTCCACGGTGACGGTGCTCCCGAGCTCGGCGGATCCTTCGGCGTAGGAAGTGATAGCGGGGTTCTTGATCTGGATGACGGGTTTGCCGCCGCTCGTTTCGTCCACGACCACGGCCTCGAAAACCTCGCCCAGGCGGGTTTCGAGGACGGTGGCTTCGACCGCGTCCAGGCTGGCTCTTTCCACGCTGCGGGCGACGCGCCCGCTCGAGTCCATCCGCTGCGGCAGGTCATCCAGTGCCTCGACAGCCCACGTAGGTGCCGCCTCTCCGGCGCTCAGCGCGGCACAAATGGCCAATCCGAAGCGGTCCACCAATCGGCGCAGCGGCGCCGTCACGTGTGCGTATGGGGCAGCAATGGCCGACTGGATGGTGTCTTTGGGGATCTCACCGTTGAACGGCGTGTAACCGGCACCCCGAAACAGGGCCGTCGCGCTGTGAATGACGGCGAGATGCACCGAATCGGTGCGATCCAGGGTGCGCAAGAACTCGCCATACGACAGTTCCTTGGGCCACTGCACCCCCAAGACCGTCGCCTGACGACGGAAACGCGTGATCGAGCGGTCGTCAGCCGCAGGCATGGTGCGCAGTATGCCGACCCCTCCGTCGAGCATCATCGCGGCGGCAACCATCCCGGTCAGCAGAGAAATTTGTGCGTTCCACTCTTCGGCTTCGAGCACGGGGCGGAACACGACGACATATTGACCGTCCTCGATATCGACCTCCTGCTCAGGCATCGGCAGGCTAGCGCCACCGCGCACCGACTCCCTGGTCACTCGAAGCCGGCCGACTTCGCGCAGCAGCATGAGGCTTTCCTCCGCCAAGCCGTCGTCCACCTGCGCCTGGACCTCGGCGTAGGTGTAGCGGCGCCGACTGCGGACCATCGCCCGATAAATTGATGCGCCCACGCGTCGCCCGTCTTCGCCGAGCTCGATGTCCCAGACGTATGCGGGCCGGGTGGCATCAGGCAGCAGGCTCGCTGCCTCTTCGCTGATCACCATCGGGTGCAGCGGCACCCGAGTGTCCGGGCAGTAGATGGTCTGACCGCGTAGCCGCACCTCTTCGTCGACGACACCCCCTGCGGCAACGAAAGCGGGCACATCGGCGATGGCGTAACGCACC
>JBBSVB010000403.1:0-2319 GCA_038233875.1 Actinomycetales bacterium
AACGCCGTCGACAAAAGGGGGACGAGAACAACCCACAGCGCCGTATTGAAGAGGACGGTTCGGAAGCTAGGGGTGCCGAAAATAGTCGCGTAGTTATCCAGGACAACAAACTTGCCGCTGGTGTCTTGGAATGAGTCGATGACGGTGAGGACAGCGGGGTATACCAAGCCCGCGGTGATCAACAGCACCGCCGGCCCGACGAACCCAGCGACCAGCGCCCATTTGGGCACGCGGGGAAGATCGGCCACGTACAGCACGACAGCCATCACGAGTGCGAACGCCGCGATAGCGATGACCATGACGGTAACTTTGCTAAAAGCCGTCGATGATTCCAGAAGAAAATCCATTGTTGCCTCCTTAAATGTGCCTCAGATCGTCCGGGAGGGACCGGACGACAGCGACGGGTGGTGATGCACCTAGGGCGCACTCACCACCCGTCGCGGTGTCAAACAGGGACGTGACTAGCTAGCAGGCCAGCTGTCTTCGACCTTTTTCAGCACGTCTTCTGAAGACGAGTCCTGCGAGATCCATTCGGTCATCGCGCTCCAGAAACTCGACGCACCAACAGCGGCCGGCATCCGGTCAGAGCCATCGAAGCGAATGACGGTGTCATCCTCCGTGAGGAGCTCGACCGACAACTGGTCGATCGGGCTCGACAAGTTGGCCGGGTCCAGTTTATTGTTCGCCGAGATCCAACCCGGGCCGCTGACCTGTGCCTTGAAGTTTGACCATTCAGAACTGGTCAAGTAAGCCTGGAAGGCGGCAACCTCAGGACGGTCCGCGAACGCCATGGTGAATTCGCCAGCAACCAGGAGGGGCTTCTCGTCGGCGGTTTCGCCCGGTAGGTAGAAGGCGAACACGTCGCCGTCCTCGGCCACGTTCAAGTCATCCGCCCAGTTGGCCTGGTAAAAGGAGGCCTGACGCATCATGAAGCAGTTGCCTGCCGGGATGGGGGTGCCTGCGTCCCCGAAAGCCGTGGTGGCGATCGACTGAACCCCACCCAGTCCACCGTTCACATACTCCTCGTTGCGCAGGATCTCACCAACAGCGTCAAGGGCTTCGACAACCTGAGGGTCGTCGAAGGGGATCTCGTGGGCGACCCACTGGTCGTACACGTCCGGGCCGGCGGTGCGCAAGAGGTAGTCCTCGAGCCAGTCGGTGGCCGTCCAACCGGTAGCACTACCGGACTCAATGCCCGCACACCACGGCTTGATCTCGGGGTTGTCAGCCACCATCTTGTCGGTGAGCGCGATCATTTCTTCTTGCGTGGTGGGGATCTCGTAGCCCATTTCGGTGAACTTCTTGGGGGAGTACCATACGAACGACTTGACGTTCGCTCCCAGCGGCGCGGCAACGTAGTCACCGTCTACCGTGCCCAATTCTTTCCAGAGCGGGTCGAACTCCTCGTCCACATTCTTAATGGCCGCCTCGCCGACCGGAACGACCTTGTCGGGGAAGGTCGTGGCGATGGTGTTCAGCAGGCCGGGCTGCGGGATGTAAGCAATGTCGGGCGGGTTGCCGGCCTGCAAGCGGACCTGCAACTGAGCCTCGAAGTCACGTGAGCCTTCGTACTTGACCTCGGCGCCGGTGCAGTCTTCAAACGGCACGTAGGAATCGATGTGCGGCTTGTCTTCAGGGGAAATGATCGAGGTGTAGAGGGTGATCTCTTTGCCCTCGATGTCGCCATACTCTTCGAACGAAGCGCAGTCGATGTCACTCGTCGCGTCAGCGCCGGGACCGTCTGCTTCTTCGCTGCCGCCACCGCAAGCTGCGAGGGTGATGGTTGCCATGCCGGCCGTAATGGCCATCCAACGGCGTGATGTGGTGCGTGAGGGCATATGCCCGCCTCCGATTCGCTATGGACGTCGAGGCGATGCGTGCCTCGACGGTGAGGGATACGTCACAAATGTAAGCGATTGCGGTCGCGGGCTGAACCCAAGGCGGTAACAGCCCGGTAACGATTGCGGCTTCTCGTTCGTTACCGGGCCGATCTCGGGAATAGGTCAGCGACTGCCCGTGGTGTCCTCAAGGCGCAAGAACTCCAAATGCCGCAGGTATGCGTCGAGGCAGTCGTGAATGATCTGGTTTTGGGTGTAGCCCATGACGTCATACCCTTGGCCGCCTTCGGCCGAGTGGACCTCGAGGCGGGCATAGGTGTCGTTGCCACGCACCATACGGCCGCCGTATTCGGGCACCGGAGCCTCAACTAACTCGACTCGATACACGAATGGGTGGGCTCCTTCGCCGGAGGTCTGCAGGTGCACATTCCGGCTGGTCGCGGTCGCGTCGGCATCAGCGTCGGCCACGACGTCGATATCG
>JBBSVB010000404.1:0-2316 GCA_038233875.1 Actinomycetales bacterium
CATCGGGTCTTGGCAGGGAGGCCACGACGCGGGAAGATCAGCGGATGAGCGATCAGCGGCCGCCCTTTCCACCCTTCGACGAAGAAGCAGCGTGGAAGAAAGTGCTCGGTGCCGAGGCGGCGTGGAACACCCGAGACCCCGACCGTGTGGCTACTGCGTACTCCGTCGATAGTCAGTGGCGAAACCGCGACACCTTCCTATCCGGCCGCCAAGAGATCCGCGACTTCCTTGCCGCCAAATGGGCCCGCGAACGCGACTATGCGCTACGCAAAGACCTTTGGGCCTTCCGAGGCAACCGGATCGCCGTCCGATTCCAATACGAGTCCCTTGACGAGCATGGCCAGTGGTGGCGCTCCTACGGCAACGAGAACTGGGAATTCGACGACGCCGGCCTGATGCGACGCCGCGAAGCCTCCATCAACGACGTTGCGATCGACAAGGAAGACAAGCGACTCTTCGGCCCGCGCGCCGAGGGCGACACGGACGGCATACCCCTGCGATGAACCTGAGCACCTCACAGACAGTGCGGGCTGGCGTTGCTGTCCTCGTCTTTGCTGCGTCAATGGTGGCGACGCGCAGTTCCGCCGACGTTGCCTCCGATGCCACGGTGGGGCCGGGAGTCTTGGCCGCTTCCCTCCCGGACTACTCGTATCTCACTACGGACGTTTCGTCGTCTGCACCGGGTCGAGCGTTGGCGATCTACCAGCACGGCTTTAACGTCGAATTTATGGACTTCCCGCAGGCAGTGATGGTCGGGGCCGACGGCTCGACGACCCGTCGGATCGGAGCAGCCGAGACTAATGACGGGTCCTCCCTGCAGGGCGACAATCAGCCGATGGCGTTGTCGCCCGATGGCCGCCTCGTGGCAATCGGAGATCAAACGTCGCTTTCCGGTGAGATCACAGTGCTCAACTTCGACGGCGCAAAGGTCGCAGAGCACCCGATCTCGGACGCCGCCTCAGTGACACCCCTGGGTTGGTCACCCGACAGCCGCTCTTTGATCGTGGCGACGTCGCCAGAGCCTTTTGATCCCTACTCCTTCTTAGACCCGCCACGCTTTAGCGGCGATGCCTGGTTGCTCGACGTGGAATCGGGGAACCTCACGGCCATGGGACTAGCCGACGTATCTGCGGCCGCCTTCTCCCCGACCGGCTCCGAAGTGGCACTGGAACGCGGCGCGTCCGTGGACATCGTGGATAGGGAGTGGTCATTGCTGCGAAGCATCGACCTTTCAGCGAAGAAGAAACTCAATGGTCCGAATGCGTGGTCGCCCGATGGCAGCCTGTTGGCCCTGATTGACGTCGACTACAACCGGTGCGCGGGGTGGGATGACGATGACGAGGCCACACAGGATGACTGCGTTGAGGACAGTGGGGCCCTGACGTTCATTCGCGCGGACGGTTCGAGTGGTCCCACCCCAGGTCCCATCCGGGCCGGCGTTGCTGGCAATGGGGATGTCCTGGGCTGGCTCGGTCCGCAGGAGGTGTTGGTGATGGACAACATAGTGAGCCTCAACGATGAAGATCAATCACATTTTTTCGTCAATGCTGTTCGCCTCGACGGCAACGAACCTCGTCGTCTGAGTTCTATCTCGGAGTACAACAGCTATGGGGTAGGTAGTTTCCAGATGGCTTCAGCGCTGGTGCCCAACCTGGCGCTTGTTGAGGAGGGGCCGATAGATCGAGGTCCGTGGCCGTTGTGGGCGTCCGTCCCCACCTCGCTGGCTTTGGCTCTTTTGGTCCTCACCGTCATCCGCGTTGCCCCTAGGCTTACACCGTGGCGAAGAAGAAATCTAGCGGCGGAACCCCGGCGACCGTAGCCCTCGAATCCGCCGGGATCGCCTTCGAGGTCAGGGCCTACGACCACGATCCGGCGGCGGAATCATTCGGTATGGAGGCCGCCGAGTTGCTGGGTGTCGATCCCGCCAGGGTGTTTAAGACGTTGCTCGCCCAGACCGACCGCGGCCTCGTCGTCGCGATCGTCCCGGTCAGCGGGATGCTGGACCTTAAAGCGCTCGCAGCTGCGGTCGGATCGAAGAAGGCAACCATGGCTGACCCGGGTGACGCACAACGCAGCAGTGGGTATGTCGTGGGAGGCATCAGCGCGATCGGCCAGCGCAAGCCACTGCCGTCGGTGCTCGACGAGTCCGCTCTGCAGCATGCAACGATTCTGGTCTCCGGCGGGCGCCGAGGCCTGGACCTCGAGCTCTCCCCCGCCGACTTGATGTCCATCACCCGCGCCACCTCGGCGCCGATCGGCCGTGCTTAGACCCGATCTCGCCAATCGTGCTGCTGCTTAAAGCCCAAGACGTCGCGA
>JBBSVB010000405.1:0-2314 GCA_038233875.1 Actinomycetales bacterium
ATGACTGTGTTGGACCTGAAGGGCCAAGGCTCGACCGCCCTCTAGCCGATTCCGGCGGCACCAAACCCTCGGCCGAGCAGGTAAGTGGCGGCGGCTGCGGCATACCCGATGCTCAGTTGTCGCAGCGCCCGTCGACCGGTCGGCGCCCCAGAGAGGAGGCCGACCACCGCGCCCGTCGTCAGCAGTGCGAGGCCCACCAACACCACCGCGGTCAGCATCGCCGCAACACCAGTGAGGCCCAACAGGTAGGGAAGGATCGGGATCAACGCACCACTGGCAAAGAAACAGAAACTCGATATCGCGGCGCCCCACGCTTGGCCTACGACGTCGTGCCCGGTGGACCCGGACGCCACGGATGAGGCGGTGCCCGCCGATGGCACCGAATCGACCTGCACAGCGGCGGCGACATCGGCGTCTCCGGTGCTCATGCCCCGAGCGCGATAGATGAGCGCCACGTCTTTCGCCGCAAGGTGGCCATCGGCGATGGCCACCGCAGACTCTAGGCTCGGCTCCGATGCGTCAAGGAGTTCGCGCGCCGAACGCACGGAGATGTATTCGCCAGCGGCCATCGACAACGCCCCGGCCAGCAAACCCGCCACCCCGGCGGCGAGCACCACTCCACTGGAGACCCCGGTCGCACTCATCCCGACCACAAGCGCCAAGTTGGACACCAAGCCATCGTTGGCTCCGAAGACGGCAGCCCTGAAGTTACCCGACAGGCTTTCGCGACCTCGGGCGGCAAGCCCTCGCAGCACCTCGGTATGCACCTCTTCCTCACCGGCCATTTCAGGAGCGGCGTCAGGATCTTGGCCGTACGTCGAGGCGTCCTCGGCGCGCTGCAGCAAGATGACACCCCATACCCCGTCATCACGTCGCGCCAGCATTTTGAGCACCCGGTAGCGCAGCCGCGGTCGAGGAGCGGGCAGGGCGGCCTCCCCCAGCAACTCGACCCAATGCTCCGCGTGTTGCTCCTCTTCGCCTGCTAACTCCAGCAGGATTTCGCGCTCATCGTCGGTTGTGACGGCACCTGCCAGTACCCGCATGACGCTGGTGGTCGCACGTTCGTCGGCGAGGTGTCGACGCCAGCGGCGCACAGCAGCAGCGGAGGGGTCATCGGTGGGCATGCCGATCAGATTAGGCACGGGATCACCTGCGGACTAGCAAGCGCAGGCTCGCCTCACCCGCCAACCACTGGGGACCTCAGCGCACCGACTCAATGAGGTCAATCACCACCACGGCGATCGCAGTCGTGTCCTTCGGCTGCCGGCGGACGACTCGACTGACTTTCCCGGCGGCCAGGATGGCGGTCGCCGCGAACCCGTATTTGGTTTTAATGGCGGCTCGGACTTCGTCGGACTCGGCCCCCGGCCCGGTGACGATGCGGGCGGCTGCAGCGACCTCGTCGCTTCCCTCGACGATGACGCCGCGCTGACTGCACGGCTGGAGCACCACCCGCGAGGTATGCGCCAGTCGCTTGGCCTTGCCCGACGCCGCTCCCGTGGTGAACCCTGCTCGGTTTCCACTCAACGGGGCGATCCACACCGGCGTGGCCACGGGGTCGCCACTGCGCCGGAAGGTAGTGAAGGCGACATACTTTTCATCAGCGATGCTCACTCGCCCATCGAACCATGAGCCGCGTCGCAGCATACCGAGGGATGACGCGAGAACGCCCGGCCAACCGTGACGGTCAGCCGGGCGCGCTCTCGCCTTGATCAGTGCACGGTGGTCAGAGCGAGCTAGTGGAGAGCATCGTCTTGCCGATGTACTGGCCTTCACCGATCTTCAGCCAGCCGTTGTGCCATTCGCCGGTTACGGCGGTGCCACGCTCTACCGTGTCGATCACGGCGTTGTCGTAGCTCGGGCCGGAACGCACGTAGGCGCGGATGTCGGCGCTGACGTCACGGGTCACGGTGCCCGAGCCTGTCGAGGGCGTGGAAGCGCTCGAACCGTTGGAGACCGAGCTGGACGACAGCACGCTGTTGCCGATGTAGCGGCCTTCCCCGATCTTGACCCACCCGTTCACGACTGGGCCGTTGACCTGGGTGCCGCGTGCGGCCTTGTCGATCACGGCGTTGTCGAAACTGGGGCCCGAGCGCACGTAAGCCGCCGTGTCGGCGCTGACGTAGCGCGTAACCGGACCGCTGCTCACTGACGGAGCTGGAGCGGAGGACTGGCTCGGAGCAGACGACTGCTCCGGCGCGGGGGACTGCTCGGGTGCCGAGGACTGCTCGGGTGCCGAGGACTGCTCGGGTGCCGAGGACTGCTCGGGTGCCGAGGACTGCTCGGGTGCCGAGGACTGCTCCGGCGCGGACTG
>JBBSVB010000406.1:0-2313 GCA_038233875.1 Actinomycetales bacterium
AGGGAAGCACCACATCCCGCTCGCCCCACATGATCAACGTCGGCACGGGATCGGCGAGCATGTTGCGCAGTAGGTCCGCTCGCCACTTCGGCTTGGTGCCCCGAATGCCGCCGATCGAGAGCAACGCCTTCCGAAACGACGCGGCCTGCCAGGGATGGCTGCGAGCTCCAGCGCCAGATCGACTCTCGCCTCCGTGGCCAGGGACGGGTCGGCGTAAAGGGACCGTTCAACGCGGCAAGCGCTGGTGAGAGAGTTTCGAGCCAAGAGCCACGGGCCCAGCCCGTTGAGCGAGATGATCCGCAGCGCGGGAGTGACCTCAGCACCGAAGCCCGCGCTGGACGTCAGGGCTAGAGAGCGAACGCGCTGCGGGTGCCGGGCCCGCACGGTCATGGCGATGGCGCCGCCAAGCGAGTTGCCGACGATGTGCACGGGCCGCTTCTCGCCGAGCGCATCGAGGGTCGCAACGGCGGCATCGGCGAGCGACTCCAACCCCATGCCAGTGGCGATAGGCGGGGTGTACCCAAAGCCGGGGAGGTCGAGGCTGATGATGCGGTGGTCGTGATCCAGCAGGTCGTGTTGCTCGGTCCAGTCGTCCAGGCTTCGTCCGATGCCGTGCAGCATCAGGACTGGTTCGCCGTCCTCGGGTCCGGTGACGCGCACGCGAACGTGCGTCCCGGCCGCCTCAACGACACGAACCCCGGCCAGGCGGTGTGCGGATTCAGGAAGAGCGGTCGCGGCTGGAATCACTACGCGGGCATTCTGCTCAATGCGCTTCGCCGCCGTTATCAACAACCGGCCGCCCGCCGTTGGGGCAAGTCTCTCCACCACGTCGAGGACCTTGGCGGATCGCCCCACCACCACCCGACGACGTCGGCGCTCAACCGCGCGCAAGATGATCCCTGCCGCCTCAGCCGGGTCCATGGTCAAGAACTGCTCGAAGGCGTCACGACCAGTCTTAGCTTCGGCTTCGTCGAGCCCGCTGGCGGTGCGCGAATCTCGCGCGATCCGAGTCTTCACCCCTCCCGGATACACTGACGTCACGCCAATGCCGCGCCCTGCGACGTCTTGAGCCAGTGCGTGGCTAAATCCCCGCAGCCCAAATTTGCTCGTGGCGTATGCCGACTGGCCGCCCGGCGTAACCAGGCCGAACAGCGATGAGAGGTTCACAACATGGCCGCCGGGACGCTCTGACAAAGCAGGCAAAAAGTCGCGGGCTAACGCGATCGGTGCGTGCAAATTGATCTGTAGCAACCAATCGAACTCCTCGCCGCTGATCTGATCGAAGCGACCCCCGAGAGCTAGCCCGGCGTTGTTGATGAGCAGAGTCACGTGCGGATGCTCGGCCAACACGGCATCGGCCAAACCTGCCACCTGTTCACGGTCGGCGAGGTCGACCACGTGGGTGCTGATCGTCATACAGGGGTGGGCATCACGCAGTTCAGCGGCGAGCACCTCTAGCGGCTCGACTCTTCGATCCGCCAGCGCCACGTGGCTACCTCGCTCCGCAAGTTGCCGAGCGAGGTGCTTACCGATGCCACCGGCAGCGCCGGTCACGACTGCGGTGCCGCCAACAAACGTGTAGCGGCTGGGGACGCGGCGTGTGGTCGTGGCCATCTGGGCTCCTTGATCGGCGGAAAGGATGAAGTCCATGTCGGTGCTCAGTGATCCGTGCAGCAACTCTGGCGCTTCGACCAGGTAATTCTGAGCGTAGGTCCAGGGCCTTCGGGGTCCTAGAGTCGGCAGCTTGTCCAAGGCGCGCATCACGTAGCCCGCTTTGAGGTCGAGCAGGGGACGGCGCTCGCCAGCCGGTGCCTGGCCCGGCGCCGCGACGGCATACCCCTTGCGGTCCATCAGGTCGAGCAAACGGCACAGGTAACGCGCCACGAGGTCGGCGCGCAGCGTCCACGAGGAGTTGACGTAGCCGACGGTGAACATCAGGTTAGGCACGAGCTCGAGCATCAGCCCGCGATAGGCGACCCGCGACGCCGGATCGACAACCTCGCCGTCGACCTCCACGACGACCCCGCCGAGCATCTGCAACCGGAGCCCGGTGGCCGACACGATGACGTCCGCAGGCAACACCTCTCCGCTGGCCAACCGGACCCCTTCGGGCACCAGCGTCTCCATCTTTGCGGTCACCACGGAAGCACGACCGGACGCGATGGCCTTGGTCAGATCGCCGTTGGGGATGCGGGACACACGCTGGTCCCACGGCCGGTAGTCCGGCGTGAAGTGAGCGTCGAGGTAGGCGTCGTCCGGCAAGTCGCGCCTGAGGGTGGAGCGCAGGACGGCGGCGAAACGCTCCGGTCGTCG
>JBBSVB010000407.1:0-2312 GCA_038233875.1 Actinomycetales bacterium
CCCTCATCGTGTCAAGTCGTGACTTGACTCTTTCAGACTAGCGCCTTGGAGTAGAGAGGGAACTGCTCGGGCGTGCAGTCCTCGCTCGCCTTGTCGTCGCGGACGCGCAGCATCCGAGGCTGGACGAGACGACCGCCAGCGCCCATGTAGAGGTAGGCCACTTCGATCACGTCGCCCACTTCGACGGCTGCCTTGCCGATAGCGCTCGTCGCGCCCACGACCTCGAGGACGCCCTCGGACCAGACGGCGATCTCGAACGAGCCGGTCTCTCGTCCCGCGTCGTTACGCCCCCGTGAAGTGGCCGTGACCACCACGTCTGCCGTCTTGACGAACTTGACCTTGACGGAGTGCTTGACGCGCTTGCCGGGGTGGTAGGCCGCGTCTAGATCCTTGACCATGACGCCCTCGCCGTGGGACTGCTCGACGGCGGCGAGCGAGGCCCGCTTGTCGGCCTCGGTCGTCGCGCTCGGCGCGATGACGATGACCTCAGAGTCACCGAGGCACGAGCGCAGCACCTCGAGAGTCTCCCGACGGTGTGAGTAGGGCCGGTCGGTGCTCGTCCAGTGGTGCCCGGCGATCTCCATGTGGGGCAGGTCGAAGATCACGAAGCGGCCCTGATCGAACATGATCTCGCCGTCGAGAACTGTCTCGCCGGGCCGGGTGAAGCAGCCCGCAAGCGCGCTCTCGATCTTGGCGAAGTGCAGCATCGCCGCCGCGTGGGTGAGCGCAGTCCCCCGCCGACCGAGGAAGCGGAAGAACGGGATGCCATCGTCGCCGGTCGTGATGACCACGAGGGCTCGGGTGCCGTCCACCTTCTGCTCGACTGCGAAACGCGGGTCGGTGAGGTAGGTCTCCACGTCGGAGATCGAGACCTCAGAGAAGTTCATGGTGAGGCGGGGGCTGCTGCTCATCAGATGCCCGCCTCATCCAAGAAGTGACCCAGCGCGCCGACGTAGCCCTTGGCGAAGTCGCCGTCCTGCTGCTCGACCATCGCCTCCCAGCGGGCCAACACGTCGGCCTCGCTCAGAGCGGCGAAGTCGGCCTTGGCCTGCTCGACTCCCCGGCTCCACTCGTGCCGGGTGCAGAGCCAGTGGACATCGAAGCCGACCGTGCGGCTGCTCTGGCTCTCGTGGCGGTAGGTCGCGAGGTCGTCGCACTCGTCGCAGCCGACGGTGAGTCCGTTGATCTTGCGGGCGGGGTAGGTCGTGGTAGTCATCTTCTGCTCCTCAGGGGGTGGTAGGTACATCTAAGCCGATGGCGTCGGTTCTGTCAAGTCGGCGCTTGACACGAGGGTGTCCACGATCCATCCCAGCGAGGCCTCCTCGTCGGGATATATCGCCCAGTCGCCCAGCAGCGCCTCGACCGCCTCCACCTTGGCCCGCGCCTCGTCCCGCTGTCGAGTCAGGGAAAAGGCTGCCTTCTGCCATTCGTCCCGCTCGCGGATCAGCGCCTCGCGCTCGGCGGCGATGATGGCGTGCCAGTCGGAAGCGAGGATCGCCCGCGCATAGACCTCTGCGTCCTCGATCTTTAGCCCGTAGTTGCGGCGCTCCTCGACCACTGGGGCCAAGATCCGCATGACGGCCAGAACCTCCGCATCGCTGGGCCGCAGGTCGGCGTAGTCCGGGGCGCTCATGGCTTGGCCGCGATCCGGTCGGCACGGGCTCGTAGCCAGTTGACCCGAGCCTCACGCTCGTACTGCCGACCGCAGTCCACGCAGCCCTGTGGCCGGAAGCAGCGATGTGTGTCGACGCCTTCGGTGTCGTCAGCCGCTTCCCTCAGCGCCTCGGCCTTGATCTGAGCGATGCAGTTCGGGCATGGGTCACAGGTACTCATGGCGAGGCCTCGATTCGGTCAGTGCGGGCCAGTCATCGGTCTGCTCGCGTGTCTCCCCGACCAGCGCGGCGTCGTATTTGTCCGGGCAGGTAGAACCGTGAGCAGTCAGCGGCAGGCCACAGCGGAGACACCGCTCCGGCGCGGGGTCGGCCTGACGCATTGTTGCGAGTGCGACTACCTCGCTCATCCGATCCACCGGGCCTGTCAGACCGCGCTCATCACCGTTCCAGTCCACGGATTGCAGAACGGTTCGCAGGTCTTCCAACTGGACAGTTGCAGTCGCGGGGTCGGCGGAGGCGCGGGCGGCGAGGATGCGCTCGACAATCTCGTAGGTGTCTTGCATATCGCCCACGTTCGGGATGCAGGAGTACGGGGCTGCGTCGAGCAGGTCACGTTTCTCCTCGTCGCTGAGCCGGTGGCGGTCGTCGGGCGTGGTCATGCCGGGTCCTCGTTCATGGCGGCGCGGATGCGAGGTGCCG
>JBBSVB010000408.1:0-2295 GCA_038233875.1 Actinomycetales bacterium
TCGCGTGCTATAACGTCACGCGTCTCGACGGAACGTTTGGGCTTGGGCATCAGTCATTTCCCCTTTGTGGCGCCACTCGTGCTCTCGGATCCGCCGCGGTACATCCTCGGCAAACACGGGCCAAATCTGGTCACAATCTCATAGTCGATCGTGCCGATCGCGACGGCCCACTCCTGCGCGGTGGGCTCACCCTGAGCGCCCGACCCGAAGAGGGTGATTTCGTCTCCTGCTTGGACGTCGATACCGGTTGCGTCGATGACGAACTGATCCATGCAGACCCGCCCCGCGATAGGTGCCCGCTGACCACCGACGAGCACCTCGATGGCGTTGGAGGCGTGCCTGGGCAGACCGTCGGAGTAGCCCACCGGCACGTCAACCAAGGTGGTGGGACGCGCCGTCGTGAACGAATGCCCGTAGGAGACACCTTGGCCTGCCGGCACCCGTTTCACCGTGGCGGCTCGGGCAGTAACGCTCATGGCCGGGATGAGGTCGAAGTGGGCACTGTCACCGACGTCGGGCACCGGGGACAGGCCGAAGACGGCCAGGCCAGGGCGCACCATGTCCCACGCGGCCCCTGGGTTGGTCAGGGTCGCCGCAGAATTCGACATATGCCGCACCAGCGAGCGGAGTCCCTCGCGTTCGGCGAGCGCCACAGCGTTCGCGAAGGCTTCTTCTTGGGCCCGGACGGTCGGATGGTTGGGCGAGTCTGCATACGCGAAGTGGGTGAAGATGCCGGTGACCTGCACCGCACCCGCGGCCTGCGCCCTGGCCGCGGACCGCACCAGGTCCGCCCAGTCGTCGCTGGCGGTGTATGCGCCGTTGCGGCACAGGCCCGTGTCCGCTTTGAGTTGTATGCGGCCGGTCACGCCACGTGCCTGGGCGGCAGCCTGGACTTCCTCGAGCGCCCAGGGAGCCGACACTCCGATCTCGATGTCGGCGGCAATGGCTCGGCCAAAATCAGCCCCGCGAGTATGCAGCCAGGTCAGCAGCGGCGCGCGAACCCCGGCCTCGCGCAGCGCGAGCGCTTCCCCTAGTTGTGCGGTCCCGAGCCAGTCGGCCCCGCCTCGGACGGCCGCTTGAGCACTCGGGACGAGCCCATGGCCGTAGGCGTCTGCCTTGACCACGGCCATGAGTGCTGCGGACCCTGCTAGTCCCTTGAGCACGCCGACGTTGTGCTCGATGGCGTCAAGGTCGATGGTGGCCCAGGCTGGGTGGATCGAGGCGTCAAAGTCAGGCTTACGGTCGCTCATGCTGATGGCCTTCCTGAGGGGATGGGGTTGGTGAAGACGGCCGCCAGTTGGGTCATCAGCGACGTCGGGTCGGGAGAGGCTGGGTCTGCATCGCCGGTTGCAGCGACGGACGGAGCATCGAGTCGGTCGGCGATGCGTTGCGCGATCTCTTGCGTGCTCGCGCCCATCTCAGCCCCGGCCATCCCGGGCATTTCGCCCAGCACGCTGACCGTTGCAGCCTCGATAGCGACGGATGCCTCGGCCTCCCCCAGCGTCGCTAAGCCCAGCGCGAGGGAAAGGACCGCACCCGCCGGGTTGGCCCACCCGCGCCCGGCAATGTCCGGTGCCGAGCCGTGGATCGGCTCGAACATCGACGTCCCGGTGCCGTCAATGTTGAGGTTGCCGCTGGCGGCGACGCCCAATCCTCCCTGCAGGACCGCCCCCAGGTCGGTGACAATGTCGCCGAAGAGGTTGTCAGTCACCACCACGTCGAAGCGTTCGGGTCGAACCGGCAGGTGCATGCACATGGCGTCGACGTGCACGTAGTCGGTTTCGACCTCGGGGTAGCGGGCCGACACCTCGTCCATCACCGCCAGCCACAAGGCTCCGGACTGCACCAGCACGTTGGTCTTGTGGCAGAGCGTCACCTTCTTGGAGCGCTGCATCGCCAGTTTGAAGGCGAACTCAACGGCCCGCTCGCACGCAAACCACGTGGTGATGGAGTCTTGGGTGGCGACCGCGGCGGGAGTGCCGCGATGCACCATGCTGCCCATGCCGGCATACGCCCCCTCGGTGTTCTCCCGCACGACCACTACATCGCAACGCTCGGGTGTGAGGCCAGCGATGGGGCTCTCGACCCCTGGGTAGAGGCGAACCGGGCGCAGGTTGATGGCTTGAGACATAGCCGCGCGCAGCGCCAAGATGATGCCGCGCTCGAGCACTCCCGGGGTGACCTTCGGGCTGCCGATCGCGCCGAAGATGATGGCGTCCTGGGCCCGCAGTGTCGTGATGTGCTCACCGGTCAGCAACGCCCCCGTCGCCATATAGTGTTCGGCCCCCAGCGGCA
>JBBSVB010000409.1:0-2271 GCA_038233875.1 Actinomycetales bacterium
CCGGTGTGGGACCCGTGGTCGCCCACCCCATCGCCACCAGCCGTGACCTAGAACGACTGCCGGAGCTGACTCCCGACATGGTCGACGACATCGACACATCCGTGCGTCAACTCGTCGCCGCACTGGGGGACATCCCGCTGATCGGCTTTGCCGGCGCACCCTTCACCTTGGCGTCCTATTTGATCGAGGGCGGCCCGTCGAAGAACCACGTGCGCACCAAGGCGCTGATGCACGGGAATCCAGTGTTGTGGCACGCGTTGTGCTCGCGGCTGGCGCAGATCTCGGCGCAGTTCCTCGCGGTGCAGATCGAGGCGGGAGCCAGCGCGGTGCAACTGTTCGACTCATGGGCCGGGTTCCTGTCGCGCCGGGACTACGTCGAGTTCGTCGAGCCGCACAGCCGGGCCGTCCTGGCTTCGTTGAAGAAGACGGGCGTGCCACGCATCCATTTCGGGGTGGGCACCTCGGAGTTGTTGGTCGATATGGCCGCCGCCGGAGCGGAAGTGATCGGCGTCGACTATCGGATGGATATGCCGGGTGCCATCGCCCGCACCGGCGGAAAGTATGCGGTGCAGGGCAACCTCGACCCGGCGTTGCTTTTCGCTCCGTGGGAGGCGCTGGAGTGGGAGGTGCGGCGCATCCTGGCTGAGGGCAAGCAAGCTCCCGGGCACATATTCAATCTGGGCCACGGTGTACTGCCCGAGACCGATCCTGACGTCTTGACTCGTGTCGTCGAGTTGGTGCACAGCACCTCCGAAATGTGACATAAAACACATCTGTCTCGTTGTCGTCGGGAATCTATCGACCTAACGAGAGGCGACTCATGCCCGATCAGCCACCCCACGAGGACGGATCGACAGCCCAAAACTCGGGTGCCTCTCCACGTCAAAAGGCTGCAGCAGCGAAACGAAGAACCAAAGACGTTGTCGCTGAGATCAACTATCCGCATGGCATACACCCCGCTTTGGTGCCTGGGGTCTCGATCGAGGACCAGCGCGTGCGCTACGGCACGGACAAGGTGGTCTTCGGGGTGACCGCGGCCGTCATCGTTGCCTTCATTGGGTGGGGAACCACGAACACCGAGGGACTGACGTCGGCTTCGGAGACGGCGCTGACCTGGGTGGTCAGCAACGTCGGATGGCTCTTCAATATCTTTGCCATCGTCGCGGTGTTGTTCATGCTCATCGTCGGGTTTCCCGCTTCGGCAAGATCAAGCTGGGGTTGGACGACGAGAAGCCCGAATACTCCCGAGCCTCGTGGTTAGCCATGTTGTTCAGCGCCGGAATGGGCATCGGCCTGCTGTTCTTCGGCTCTTACGAGCCGATGACCTACTACCTCACGCCACCTCCGAACACGGTCGAGCCCGAGACTATCGAGGCGATGCACACCGCACTTGCCCAGACCACGTACCACTGGGGTCTTGACGCATGGGCGATGTATGCCGTCGTGGGTGGCGCGATCGCTTACGGCGCCTACCGTCGCGGACGGGTGCCGCTGATGTCGAGCATCCTGGAGCCGTTGTTCGGGGCCAAGCATGCCCGCGGGGCGGCAGGCAAGGTGATCGACATCTTCGCCATCATCGCGACGCTGTTCGGCACCGCGGTTAGCCTAGGCATCGGAGCCCTGCAGATTGGCCGTGGAGTCGAGATTGTCGGCGGCGTGGGCAAACTAGGCAACGCGGCCATCATCGGGATTATTTGTGTGCTCACCATTGCGTTTATCGCCTCGGCCGTCAGTGGCATCGGCAAGGGGATCCAGTGGTTGTCCAACACGAACATGATCTTGGCCGCTCTGCTCGGTTTGTTCATCTTCATTGGCGGACCAACCTTGTTCCTGCTCAACTTCGTGCCCTCGGCGCTGATCGAGTACTTCAAAGACCTCCCCCAGATGCTCGGGCGATCTTCCTCGCGCGGCGATGAAGCCGCCGAATTCGTCAACGCCTGGACGGTGTTCTACTGGGCGTGGTGGATCTCATGGACGCCCTTCGTCGGCATCTCCATCGCCCGCATCTCGCGTGGCCGCACGTTGCGTGAGTTCGTCACCGTCGTCCTTCTTGCGCCCACCCTGGTGTGCTTCTTGGCCTTCGCGATCTCGGGTGGCACGGCGATGAAACTGCAGCAAGACGGCGTAGCCGATGTTGGCGGTGCGGAGTCTCCGCAGGACATGCTCTTCTTGATGCTGGATGCTCTGCCGGCCAGCGGGATCACCTCGATTGTCGTGATGGTCATGTTGGCGGTCTTCTTCATCACCAGTGCCGACTCCGGCTCCCTGGTC
>JBBSVB010000410.1:0-2239 GCA_038233875.1 Actinomycetales bacterium
ACCAAGCGGCTCTACGTGTGGTTCGACGCCGTCATCGGATACCTCTCGGCATCCATCGAATGGGCTCGCCGCCTGGGGGATGACGACCGCTGGCGCGAATGGTGGAACGACCCGCAGACTCTGTCCTACTACTTCATGGGCAAGGACAACATCACCTTCCACTCCCAGATCTGGCCCGCTGAGTTGCTGGCGCACAACGGCCAGGGCGCTCGCGGGGGAGCGGTCGGCCCCTTCGGTGAGCTGCAACTGCCGACTGAGGTTGTGAGCAGCGAGTTCCTCACCATGGAGGGCCGCCAGTTCTCCTCCAGTCGCGGGGTCGTGATCTACGTCAACGACGTGCTTGAGCGCTACCAGGTCGATGCCCTGCGCTACTTCCTATCAGCAGCGGCTCCGGAAAACAGCGACTCCGACTTCTCGTGGCCTGAGTTCGTGAAGCGCACCAACAACGAGTTGGTGGCTGGCTGGGGCAACCTGGTCAACCGCACGGCCACGATGATCGTTAAGAATGTCGGCTCCATTCCTGCGGCAGGCGAGCTTGAGCCCGTGGACCAGGCGCTGATGGACGCGATCGCGGAAGGCTTCGACACCGTCGGGGGTCTGATCGCCGCGCACCGCCAGCGGGCCGCGCTGACCGAGGCGATGCGCCTGGTCGGTGAGGCCAACGCTTACGTCTCGACCACCGAGCCCTTCAAACTCAAGGGCGAAGACCAGCGGGAGCGCCTGCATACGGTGCTGCACGTGTTGGCCCAAGCCGTCGTCGACCTCAACACGATGCTCAGCCCCTTCCTGCCGCACTCGTCCAACGCCGTGCACGCGGCGATCGGCGGCGAAGGCGACTTCATGCCCATGCCGCACAGCGAAGAGGTTCACGACCTCGACGAGCCGGACCGGTCGACATACCCGATCATCACCGGCGACTACAGCGCCATGCCGCCCTGGGCTCACCGCCCCGTCGTCGTGGGTGCGCCCGTGACCAAGCCGACACCGATCTTCACCAAGCTCGACCCGAGCGTGGCGGACGAAGAGCGCGCCCGCCTGGGTCTCGGCGTTGCCGATTCCGCCTGAGATGTCGTCTTCGGAGCGCCCGGCCGCCCCTGAGTTACTGCCCATTGCGGTCGTAGACAATCACTGCCACCTCGACATGTCACGGGACGAGCACCCGGCGACCCCGCTCGTCGAGACGTTGGCGGCGGCCAAGGCAGTCGGTGTGGATCGGGTGGTCCAGATTGGCTGCGACCTGGCCAGCGCCGCATGGACCGCGAGCGTTCTTGACGACCACCCTGAGGTGCTGGGCGGGGTAGCGATTCACCCCAACGGTGCTCCGGCTCTCGTGGACGCGGGCACCTTGGACGTGGCACTCGACCAGATCGAGAGGTATGCCGCCCATCCCCGCATCCGCGTGATCGGCGAGACGGGCTTGGACTACTTCAGGACCGGCCCCGACGGCGTGGCCGCGCAGCATGAGTCCTTCCGTCGGCACATCGATATCGCCAAGCGCACCGGCACTGCGCTGCAGATCCACGACCGGGACGCGCACGACGACGCATTGCGGATCTTGGCCGAAGAGGGCGCTCCCGATCGCACCGTGCTGCACTGCTTTTCCGGCGACACCACGATGGCCCGCGAATGCGTCCGACGCGGCTACTACCTGTCGTTCGCGGGGCCAGTGACGTTTAAGAACGGCACCGCCTTGCGCAACGCATTGGTGGTCACACCCACCGAGCACCTACTGGTCGAGACTGACGCGCCCTACCTGACGCCGAGCCCGCACCGAGGCCGCAGCAACGCGCCATACCTCGTGCCGTTGACCGTGCGGGCGATGGCGCAGACGCTCAACGTCGACCTCGCAACTCTCTGCCAGGCACTGTCGGACAACAGCGAGGCCGTTTACGGGCCTTGGTGACGGACAAGTCTCGTGCTCATTTGTGGCAGAGTCACTGCCACAGTGACTCGCAGCAGCCGCTCTCCCGGGGCTCTTGGTGCCGCCTTAAGGAGAGCTATGAAGAAGTCAGTCGTCGCCGTCATCGCTGTTGCTGTGCGGTCGGTCGCGGCTTGCGGTTCGGGTGCCTCCGTCACCGAGGCACCCAAGGTCGACACGCCGGCCGCCGCGCCGACCGAGGCTGAGCCCACAGAGGCCGAGCCAGAGCCCGAGCCCCCAGCGGAGACTGAAAGGCCCCCAACGGAGACTGAGGAGCCGCGCGCGGTCGAGACGGCCACACCGGCCGCGCCGACGGATGAT
>JBBSVB010000411.1:0-2227 GCA_038233875.1 Actinomycetales bacterium
AGCGCGCAGATCGGTCATGTGCTCGCCACAAGGGTGTGACCGCGTAAGAAGCGCATAAGATAAGAAGGAGCCGAGCCCTCGCAGTGCGAGAACTCGGCCCCTTCGAGGGTGACGGTGCTGATCAGCCGCCGATGAAGCCCTTCTCGGTCAGCCAGTCGGTGGCGACGTCCTTAGGCAACTCGAGGTCAGTCGAGACCTTGGCGCTCAGAGCGGTGATCTCTTCCGCAGTCAGTGCCTCAGAGATCGGGTCGAACAGTGCGTCCAGTTCCTCGCTGTACTGGTCGTAGACGTCCTGACGGAACACGGGGCTGGGGTTGTACAGCGGGAAGAACGCCATGTCATCCTCAAGCACCGTCATCTCCAGGCTGGCGATGCGCGGGTCCGTGGTGAAGATCTCGCCGAAGTTGCAAGGGTCACGCTGGTCGGCCTGCGTGTAGACCAGCGCAGTGTCCAAGATGGCGATGTTGGCGGGGGGGAAGGTAAAGCCATAAGCCGCTTCCATACCGGGCAGACCGTCGTCGCGAGCAGAGAATTCGTTCTCTACACACAGCGTGGCCGCATCAGGGTTGTCGGCGATCAGGGTGCCTAGGTCACTGATCTTCGTGGGGTTGCCGAGGTCTCCCGCAGCCTCCGTCGGGAAAGCGATGCCGTAGGTGTTGTTGAACTGCGCAGGCTGCATCCAGACCAGTTTGTTCTCTTCGAGGTCACGGTCCCGGACGGCTTCGTACTGCTCGATGCGGTCGGGGATGGGCTCGGTCTCCTTGAAGAAGGAAATCCACGCGGTGCCGTTGTACTCCCAATACATGTCGATGTCGCCGCCCTCAAGGGCTGCTCGCGTCACGTCCGTGCCACCGGTGTTGATTTCGTCGGTCACCGTGGCGCCCGCGTCCTCTAGAGCGACGATGGCCAAGGATCCGAGGACTAACTGCTCGTCGAAGTCCTTCGAGCCAACGGTGATCTCGGCACCGCTGAGCCCGCCAGCTTCGCCGCCGCCACCGCCGCTATCACTGCCACTGTCGTTGCTGCCGCAGGCGGCGAGGACCATGCTCATGCCGAGACCCGCAGCGACTGCGAGTTTCATGTGGTTCTTCATGGGTTTCCTTTCGTTGAGCACAGGAGTGTGCAAGAGGCTGATGCAGAGAGTGTTAGAGGCCCTTGGGGGAGGCTGCTCGCCCAAGGACTGAAGCGAGGTAGTCGATCAGGAGCGCCAAGGACGCGACCAGCACGACCCCAGTAATCAAGACGGGCGTGCGGTTCAGGTTGATGCCTTGGACTATGAAATACCCGAGGCCGCCCGCGTTGTAGAACGTGGCCAAAGCGGCGGTGCCAACGTTGATGATCAATGCCGTGCGGATGCCTGCAAGCATGACGGGAACGGCCAACGGCAACTCGACTCTGACCAGGATCTGCCGAGCGGACAGGCCCATACCGCGGGCCGCCTTGATGACGTTTTGGTCGACCTGTTGAAGGCCGACCATCGTGTTCCGCAAGATTGGTAAGGCCGAGTATGCGACGAGGCCCACGATGACCGAGTCCGCGCCCACGCCAAACCAGATGACGATGATCGTAATGAACCCGAACGACGGAATCGCTTGGCCCGCGTTGCCTAGCCCCAGAATGAAAGGCGTGGCCTTTGCGAAGGCCGGCCGAGTCACTGCGATGCCAGCGGGGATAGCGATCAAGACCACCCAACTGGTCGAGACGAAGGTCAGATAGAGCTGCTCGCGCAAGCCGAGCCAGATTTTGTCGGCCGTCAGCGTGCGCAATTCGATCGAGTCGAGTTCGATGGAATTCACCCACAAGTAGGTGGTGATGAGCACGGCACCGATGAAGATTGGCATACCGACCGCCCGGACGCGTGTCCACCACTGCGGAGTGCGAGCCGGGTCGACCAGTGGCGTTGTTGTGAGCGCTGACGCCGCGCCAGCGCTGTCGAAAACCATCAGGCACCCTCTGGTTCGTAGTTCTTCTGAGCCAGATAGAACTGCGCGTTATCGTCGCGCATGCTCCGGACCGACGACATGATCGTCTCCATGTCCACGATGCCCTGGTAGACACCTGCGCCGTCGGTGACGATGGCGCATCCGGCGTTGGAGATGATGAGCTCGTTGAGCGCGTCGGACAGGGTGGCTTGGGGCTCGACCGTCGCCGAGGCGGGAAGACCAGCGCGCGAAAGAGTGCCTCGGCCCGCCTCGCGGAGCGCCTTGGCGCCGACCCACCGTGCGGG
>JBBSVB010000412.1:0-2202 GCA_038233875.1 Actinomycetales bacterium
CGTTTACTCGCGCCGAATACGGCAACTGAGGGTATGGCCGGCAGTCTCGGGCAGGGCGTCCTTCCTGCCACTCCACCTGCCCCCAGCCGTAGGTTACGAAGGTGATAGCCACATCCCGGTACTCCGTGATCGCGCTGCCGGAGCACCCGCGTCATATTGCCGCCTTTGACGTGGTCCTGGTTCGGCACCTGCATCGAAGGAGGCGCCTCTCCGCCCCTTGCCGAGCAGTTGCAGAACCTAGGAAGTCATAGCGGGAGCGCCGAGAACACGCTGTCCCTTGACCATCTCGAAACAGCAATTCACCCCACGTTTGCAGCTACGCAGCGGCCCGGCGCAGCAACTAGCGACAGGAGAGCACGTGTCGGACGCTCGGATCTGCAAGGTTGGTCATGTGCTTGGTGATCGCTCGGTTCGTTACATCGCTGCCGTGGCCTCGTGTGGCTCAATCCGAGCCGCCGCACGAGACCTTGGCGTTGCCCCCTCGGCGGTGCAGCGGACGCTAGTCGCTGCCGAGCGCCAACTCGGCACCGAGCTTTTCGAGCGCACCACTCGCGGTGCCACCCCCACGGATGCTGGCCTTGCCATCGCCGCTCACGCGCAAGAGCGCCGAGACCTCGACTCGGTGTTGGAGTCGGCACTTGCGGAGCTAACGGGTCTGCAACGCGGCCACCTGGCGATTGCCACCGGCGAGTCGTATGTCCGCGAACTGTGGCGCACCACCCTCGCACCCTTTCTCGATGAGCACCCGGGCGTCCAGGTGCGGCTGCATACCGCGGGCAGTGACGGGATCGTCGACCTGCTGGTGAGCGACGACGTGGACGTCGCGATCGCGTTGCATCCTCGCCCTGACCCCGCCGCAACGGTGGTCGCCAGCACGCCGCAGCCGCTGCGGGTGGTGTGCCGTCCCGATCATCCCTTCGCTACCCGCGTCGCGGTGCATCCCAGCGAGCTGGAGGGGTGTCACCTCGGGATGTTGCCGCAGGCGTTCGGTCTGCGGACGCTGCACGATGAGCTGATGCGCACCCACGGAGTGCACGTCGTCGCGCGATTGGAGGCCGAATCTCAGGCGGCCGTTCTCGAGGCAGTGCTGAGTGGGCACGTCCTTGCTCTCCTTCCGCCTGTGACGGTGTGGCAGCACGTCGAAAGGGGACGCCTGGTCGCCGTGCCGCTGGACGACCCACAAACGGCCGCCGTCCAGGCCAGACTGCTGGTGCGCACCGGCCGTCGATTGACCCCGGCACCTCGCGCGCTCGTCGCTGCGTGCACGGCGGGGCTGTTCGTCGACCGTTGACTTCACGGCAACACCCTGAGGACGGATTTGCAGTCTTGTGGGCCACTGAGGAACGGCCCTAGCGTCGTGGCATTCGACTACGCGGGAGGCCGTATGAATACGCTCAAGACCCTGGTCAAGTTGTGGCCGCTGCATGTGCTGGTGCTCGTGGTCAGCATCGTCAGTCAGTTCATCGGCGTGCGCGCCATCCCGATCGGCATCGGCACGATCTTGTTGCTGCCACTGCTCTACGCGTTCGTCATCTGCCTGCTGCTGAATCCGAACGTCATCCCCGCCGCGAGGCGACTGATCTCGACGAAGAAGGCCGCGGCCGCCGCCCCGCTCATCGTGGTGGCAATCATGCCGTTCATCGCCAAATTCGGCACGACCATCGGGCCGGCTATCGACCAGATCATCGCGGCCGGCCCCGCCCTGATCCTGCAAGAGCTCGGCAACCTCGGCACCATCCTGCTGGCGTTCCCGGTCGCGATCTGGCTGCTCGGCCTCAAGCGCGAGTCCATCGGGGCTGTGCACTCCATCGCCCGCGAACCCAACATCGCCATCATCGCGGACCGGTACGGCCTGCGCAGCGCCGAGGGGGCAGGCGTCCTCGGCGTCTACGTCACCGGCACGTTGTTCGGCACCTTCGTCTTCGCCGTTCTGGCCTCGATCCTGGCCACGTCGGGCGTGTTCAGCATCGACGCGTTGGCGATGGCCTGCGGGGTGGGCAGCGGCTCCATGATGGCCGCCTGCACCGGCGCCCTGGCCGAAGCAGTCCCGACGCAGACGGACTCGATCACCGCCCTCGCGGCCGCCAGCAACCTGCTGACCTACGCCACCGGGATGTACGTCAGCCTCTTCATCGCCCTCCCGCGGTCGAGTGGATGTATCGCCACATCCGACCCGACGAAACCGCCGAAGCCGAGCCGACA
>JBBSVB010000413.1:0-2201 GCA_038233875.1 Actinomycetales bacterium
AGCATGCGGAGCATAGCCGTCAGGCGTGAGCCCATTCGCTCATCGCTAATGGCGGCCCCCGAGCGCTTCGGCCAACTCGTCTCGCTCCGCAGCTTTCAGGTATCCCTGCGCATGCCCGCGCTCAATTGCCTGACGGAGCAGATGGTCGGTGTGCCGTAGTTGAGACATTGCTCGACCGCCGTGCGAGGCGTCACCGTCGGGATCTCCTGCCACCATCCGACCTGCAGTGGGGTGAGGTCCTCTTAGCCTCGATCCACCGATGAGTTGGGTGGGTTGAGCGCGCCGTAACGAACGAATGCCCTTGCTACTGGGATATTGGGACTTGTCTAGAGACCTAAAATCACCGAGCAGGAAGAGCATCCGTCAGATGAAACTCTCTCACACTCCCGCTGCTGTTTCTCTCAGGTTCGACGACCCGAATCTGGTGTCCGCGAGCGGGCTGGTCCCGGCGATGAGACTTGCCCATGCCGCGGACCTCCAAGGCCTGGCCGATAGGCATCTGTCCGTGCCGACCGACAAGGGCGCCAACGCCGGGTTGAAGGTCGCATCGTTGGTGGCCGGCATGGTTGCCGGGGCAGACTCCATCGATGACATGGCGATGCTGCGCCACGGCGGAATGAAGAAACTGTTCACCAAGATTTACGCCCCCTCCACGTTGGGGTCGTTCCTGCGGAAGTTCACCTTCGGGCATGTCCGCCAACTCGATGCGGTCGCGTCCCGCCTCCTGGCCGCGCTGGTAGGGCTGAGTTGGCTGCTGGGCAACCCGCAACAACAACCCACGACTACTGGGTATGCGTTGATCGATGTTGATGACACCATCATCGAGGTCCACGGCCACAAGAAACAGGGTGTTGGGTTCGGGTACTCACGGGTGAGGGGTCTCAACGCCCTGATCGCCACTTTGGCGACAGCCGCAACGGCCCCGATCATCGTGGCGCAGCGGTTGCGGAAGGGCTCAAGTGGTTCGCCTCGTGGCGCGAACCGGTTGATCGCCGATGCGGTGAAACAGGCGCGGCGTCTCCTCCCAGCGGGGACGCCGGTGCTGGTGCGGATGGACTCGGCCTACTGGGGTCGGCCCTCAGTCTGGGCCGTGATCCGTGGCGGGGCGAAGGTGTCAGTCACCACCAAAATGAGTTCCACCGTCAAAGCCGCGATCGCCTCCCTCGGTGAGGAGGCGTGGATCAAGATCAAGTACACCAACGCAATCCTCGACCCCGACACCAAGCAGTGGATATCCCGGGCGGAAGTCGCCGAGACCCCGTTCACAGCGTTTTCTTCGATGAAGCAGTCCGAGCAGGTCCCGGGACGGTTGGTGGTGCGTCGGATCCCGGACTTCAACGCAGCCACCAAAGCGGCCGCCGGGCAAGACGGCCTCTTTGATGCGTGGCGGTTCCACGCCTTCTTCACCACCACTGACCCGAATGTGTTGGACACCGTGGATGCGGACAAAACCCATCGCGGTAACGCGATCATCGAGCAGATCAATGCCGACTTGAAGTCCTTCGCCCTGGCTCACCTGCCCTCCGGTGTGTTCACCGCCAACGCTGCCTGGCTGGTGTTGGCGGTCATGGCGTTCAACCTCCTCCGGGCCGCCGCGACCTTGGCCGGGGGCGGGCTGGAAAAGGCCACCACCGCCACCATCCGCCGGAAACTGATCACCGTCCCGGCCCGGATCGCTTCTTCTGCCCGCCGGATCGTGATGCACCTACCAACAGCCTGGCCCTGGGAGGCCGCCTGGACTGATCTGTTCAACCGGGTCAACGACCCACCCGCACCAGTTACGGTCTGACCACCCAGCAGCCACCACACTGCGACATCCCGAAGGAACCCTGGAACACCACGGACAGCAAGGTCCGCCACACCGTCACGCCCTCAGCGTCAGAAACCGGATCCGCCGCTACAAAACACATCCGCAAGACTGAAAACCGCTACCGGATACCCACGCCCTCACAGATCGGTGGATCGAGGCTTAGTGCACGACGTACTCTTCACCACCCGACCGACGAAGTCGACGCTGCATACTCACGGTGACGTGGATGCGGTTGGGATTGACGTCACTGATGCCGTAGGCGTCGAGGGCGGTCTCGTGGCTCAGGCAAGCCTCCGGCACCCGGGTCCACAACACCGCCAACATGTGACCGTCGTACTCACCGACAGGGTATTGCGGAAAGCGATAGACACCGAACGCCGCGCGTGTCAGG
>JBBSVB010000414.1:0-2200 GCA_038233875.1 Actinomycetales bacterium
CAGGCACGCGATCGAGCGCCACGGTCAGCAGCAACTCCGTGATCTTGACGTTCTTGATCGTGCCGTCTCTACGGCACCATGCAGTCTGCTGCCCCTTGTGGATCTCACCGGCGCGGATGCGGCACAGCGCGATACGGCCTAGGAATGGCGAGGAGTCGAGGTTGGTGACGTGGGCCTGCAACGATGCGCCCTCGACGTAGGTCGGGGCGGGAATGTGCTCCAGCATCGCCGCAAACAGTGGCTCGAGGTCGGGGGTGTCGGGCATTTCGCCGCGGCCGGGGGCGGTCAGCGAGGCTCGGCCGGCCTTGGCCGAGGTGTAGACGATCGGGAAGTTCAGGGCCGCCTCGGTGGTGCCCTCGTCGGAGCCGTCTTCGAGCAGGTCCATAAACAGGGCGTAGACGTCGTCGACAACCTCGTCGATGCGGCTGTCGGGGCGGTCCACCTTGTTGATGCACAGAATGACCGGCATGTGGGCGGCGAGCGCCTTGCGCAGCACGAAGCGGGTCTGCGGCAGCGGACCTTCCGAGGCGTCCACGAGCAATACGACGGCGTCGACCATCGAGAGGCCGCGCTCGACCTCGCCACCGAAGTCGGCGTGGCCGGGAGTGTCGATGATGTTGATCGTCACTCCGTCGGGCGCACCGTTAACGGCGGCTGCAGGGCCGGTGTAGCGAATGGCGGTGTTCTTCGCCAGGATGGTGATGCCCTTTTCGCGCTCCAGGTCGTTGGAGTCCATGACCCGCTCGACGTCTTCGCCGCGGCGGTCGTCGAACGCACCGGACTGATACAGCATCGCGTCCACTAGGGTGGTCTTGCCGTGGTCGACGTGAGCGACGATGGCAACGTTGCGCAGGTCTGAGCGGGTGCGCAGCCCCGGGGCAACGCTGTCTTCGGAAACAATTGAGGGCATAAGATGCATTGTTTCAGCCGAAGGTCCTCTATCCCGCATCGTGGCGGTCAGTGTTGCCCCCGTCACACCGCAAGGTATGCCGCCAGATGGGCCGTGATGGCCACGTTGCTGGGCAGCCACGCGAGGCTTTCGATGTCGCTGGCGGTGACGTAACGCAGCGCGTCGTGGCATTCGATCGGTTGCGGCACTCCGGATTCGACCTGCGCCCAGCGCAGGTACATGGCCAACCCTGGCGCGAGCGGCCATCGACCACCGTCCGGACCGATGATCTGCTGCCCCAAGCGAACCGTGATCCCTAGCTCCTCAGTGAGCTCGCGATGCAAAGCTTGCTCGGGCGTCTCCCCCGGCTCGACTTTTCCTCCCGGCAGCTCCCACAATCGGGCCAGAAGGGCAGGCCTGGTGCGCCGGGCCGCCAGCAGCCGCCTGGGCTTCGCCAGATCATCAACTACCGCCGCCGCTGCTACGAGAACTACGCCTGTCGTCACCCTCGAACTCCATCACACCGCCTCTGCAACTCCGGCGCCCGAAGGTTGCAGGTTGGTCAAGGTTGCGACGCATTGCGCGGCATCTATTCCCAGCGGGGCATCAGGTATGTATGTTTCTCGGGTCGAGGGAACGGGTCTGCCGTCTCTCGACCAACAGCCAAGACGTGAAGTTACTTCTCAGGAGGCACGAATGATCAACCGCAAGGTGGCCGCATTAGCCGGCTCAGCCTGTCTAGCCCTAGCCCTTTCCTCATGCGCCTCGTCGGATCGCGAAGATACCGACTCAGGTGGCGCTTCTGGTGGCTCCGAGGAGCTCAGCGATGCCCAGTTCGTGTTCGGCGCCGCCGGAGCACCCGCAACCTTCGACCCGTTCTACGCCAGTGACGGCGAGACGTTCCGGGTCACTCGGCAGATCTTCCAAAACCTGATCGGCATCGAAGAGGGTGGCTCTGAGGCCATCCCCGAGCTGGCCACGTCGTGGGAGGGCAGTGAAGACGGTCTGACCTGGACCTTCGAGCTCCAAGACGGTGTGACCTTCCACGATGGCACGCCCTTTGACGCTGCAGCAGTCTGTGCCAACTTCGAGCGCTGGTACGACCAGAACGAGACCGGCCAGAACGACGCTGTCACGGCCTACTGGGTCAGCGACTTCGGCGGCTTCAAGGGCGGCGAAGAGAGCCTGTACGAATCGTGCGAGGCGACCGGCGACCTGACCGCCGAGGTGAAGGTCACTCGCTCCACCGGCAAGTTCCCCATCGTCCTGAGCCAGTCGTCATACGCGATCCAAAGCCCCACGGCCATGGAG
>JBBSVB010000415.1:0-2199 GCA_038233875.1 Actinomycetales bacterium
CACCTCCCGACGACCTCTCCTCCGGATCGTTGCCCTTCCCTACGGGCACACAGCCCGAGACCCCCCACCTGACACCCGAAGGTGGCAAGACCCCCCACCTGGCCCAGAAGGACGCGTTGGGTTATGTCGGTCTGGTCCTGTCGTGGCGGGAGAAGGGCAGCCGGGACCGGGACCGGCCGACGTGGGTAGGCAGGGTGACGGTGGGGGGTGTCAAGAAGGAGGTCGGGTCGTCAGTGAACATGCACCTGACCGCGCTGAAGGTGAACAAGGCCCTCGGTGCGGCCGTGAACGACGTCGCGTGCTTCGGGGTGGGGGAGGTACCGAAGGAAGACTGGAAGTGCCGGACCTGCTGGGCGCCCTGCCTGTGCTGCTGCGTCTGCTGAGGAGTAGGAGGAGCGGCCCGTTCACTTCTGGGGCATGTTCAACTTCCCTGAACAAGGCACCCCCCGTCCCACCGGGTGGGCCGTTGATCAGGACGGTCCGGCCGGTCAGACTGGATCCTGTGCTGATGGAGATCGGTAAGCAGTTCGACCGCGCACATCTAAGAGAAGTGTTGTCCCTGGCGCAGCACGCGCAGGGTCTCCGCGCTGAGAACCAGGCCATGGGGTACAAGTCGGAGACGGCTGGGTTCTATGGATCCGACAGGGTGTCCCCCGCCGAGCACAGCGAGAAGAGACTCACGGCAGCAATGGCCGACGCAGAGGCCCGTCGGGCCCACGCAAGCGACGTCGAGTCTCACCGGATGCACGTCCCGATGTCCGCGTCCGAGAGATTGGCCACCCTGGACACGATGCAGAAGAACGGCTGGTAGAGGGAACAACACTTCCCTAGACAAGGTTGTGGTCTACATGAAGATCACTCCCGGCGGGGTAACACTCGAGTTGACCCAGGACGAGGCCCGGATCCTGCAGGCCGTCCTCGGAAGCCAGGAACAGGCCCACTCCAACGAGATGATCGACGGCGGGTGGGACTTCGTCTCGGACGCGTACGACCAACTGGCTATCGCCCTGGGTGACCGGTGAGCCTCTACTGCCAGAGCCGGAACTGCGCCCAGTGGACTGTTGTGGTCTACAAGAAAGAGGAAGACTGATGTACGAGTACAAAGCGACACTGGACCGGGTTGTTGACGGTGACACAGTGGACATCCACATCGATCTCGGTTTCACAATCACCACCAAGCAACGGGTACGTCTTTCGGGTCTGAACGCACCGGAACACAACACCGAGGCGGGACAGAAAACCATCGCCTACGTGAAGGAGTGGTTCGACGGGCACGACCACGAGTTCATCGTGCGGTCCAGGAAGCCGGGTGGTGGGGACAAGTATGGCCGCTATCTCGCCATCATCTTGGACACCAAGGGCACCAGTCTCAACGGTGATCTATGTAAGAGCGGACATGCCGTCTTGTGGGATGGGTCGGGGGAGAAGCCAAGTGCTGACTAAGAAGCAGGTCACATGACCTACTCGCCAGGACCGTGACCGACTGGCAGATAGTGAGGCGTTCAGCGAGTCTGATGTAGGGCTCCACGCTGATCCTGAGGTGATGGAGCCAGGGAAGCAGTTCAGTTCGGTCAAGCCGAAGCAGCGTGCCAACAAGAACACCCCGGTTTGCCGTGGCTGTGGTGAGGCCTTCGAGAACCGCCAGGTTGCCGATGAAGCCCACGGCAAGAAGGGCTGCGGTACCGAGACTGGCGAACGCGGGTACGAGATGCGGACCGAGAAGGACGCATGGTGACTGCGGTCCACGATCGGATCTAGGTTGGAGATGAAGAACTCCAGAAATTGGGTAACCTCTAGGTACAACTACATAGAGGAGTTTTTCATGTTCGCGCTAATCGGTTCCTTTCTTTGCATCCTGGCCGGGTTCAACGTCCACGAGGGTGCAGTTTCGTCCTTCGACTTCCTGGCCTTCGGTGTTGCGCTCGTCGCGATTCACCTCGCTGCCCCCATCGCGTTCCTGGCACGTAGGAACGTCTGACGCTGTTCGCCGGGATCCTGTCTGTGCTCTGGTAAGGAATAGGTCAACACTTCTCTTGTTGTAGGTGGTACCGCCTACAACAGGAGAAGAAGATGAGCCTCACCACGCAGGACCAGATTGAGGACGCAACCCGCGCGCTCCCTGACACGGTCGCCAAGATCGCCGAGTTGCTCGAGAGCGTCGGTGTTCAGGGGACCTGTGGCAGCCCCTCGCGGTGCGCA
>JBBSVB010000416.1:0-2199 GCA_038233875.1 Actinomycetales bacterium
CCTGATGACGATCAGCAGAATGACGAGCCCGCCCAAAACGAGCCCGCCCAGGACGAGCCCGCGCAGGACGAGCTAAATCAAGCCCCAGCGCAAGACGAGGCTCCGGCAGAAGAGGCACCAGCTCCGGCAGAAGAAGTGCCGGCTCCGGTAGAAGAAGTGCCGGCTCCGGTAGAAGAAGTGCCGGCTCCGGTAGAAGAAGTGCCAGCTCCGGCAGAAGAGGCACCTGCTCCGCAAGAGCAGCCCTAGGGAGCGCCCGGTCCGATACGTAGGCGCTCGCCTCACGCCCGCCAACGCCCGGCGATACGAATGCAGCCCGCCCGTTAGGCAACGTCGATGGGGTAGTTCGACAGTTTCTCTGGGCCAGTGTCGGTGATCAGGTATTGCTCCTCGAGCTTGACCCCTTCGCCGCCCTGGCGCGAGCCCACATACGCCTCAGTCGTTAAGACCATGCCCACCTGCAACACTCCATCGTATCCAGCCGCTTCCCACTGATGGGGCAGCACGATCTCGGGGTATTCGTCGCACTGACCCACCCCGTGAAAGCCGACGCAGTAGTGGCGGTAGTCCTCGACCGGAGGCATCCAGGTGGCTTCGGTGACTTCGCGGAAGCTCGCTCCCGGTTGCAGCAGTTGGTGGTTGCGCTCAATCTGCTCCTGGGCCAGCCCGAACACAGAGCGCTGGGCGGCATTGGGTAGGACGTCGCCAATGACCCATGTGCGCGAGATGTCGCACATCATCCCGTAGGACCCGACCAGGTCGGTGTCGTAGCCGAGCAGCTCGCCCTCATTGATGATCCGGCTGCTGGCCTCCTGCATCCACGGGTTGGTGCGCGGCCCCGACGACAGGATCTGGGTCTCGATCCACTCGCCACCGCGCCGGATATTGCCCGCCTGTAGGAACGCCCACAGGTCGCGCTCGGTCATCCCCGGCGTCATCGCCTGGCGCATCTCGCCCATCGTGGTCTCGCACGCCGCAATCGCACAGCGCATAGCCCGGATCTCGTCCGGCCCCTTGATCGAGCGCGCCAACTCCATGAACTCGGTGCCGTCCTCAATCTGCACCCCAGCTTCGAGCAGGTGTTGCACCTCTAACGGACGGGCCGTGTCCACGGCGATACGCGGCTTCGGCCCGGCGTGGACGCGCAGCACGTCGAGCATTTCGTTCGCCCAGGCGCGGGCCTTTTCCCTATAGCGCGGCCCCGCGATGAAGAAGAACGAGCTGATTGCCAGCCGGACCTCTTGCACGATCGGGTTGTGGGCACTCAGGAAATCGCACTCGGAAAACTCCCACAGGATCACCGAGCCGTCCGCGCCCACCCAAACGTACCGGGACGGGTTGTGCATCACCCAGATTTGCATATTCGTGCTGTCGGTCGCGTAGCGGATGTTCATCGGGTCGCGCAGGATTGCCCCGTCGTAGCCCATGTCGATCAACTGGGCCCGCACCCGATTGATCCGGTATTCGCGCATCGCCCCTAGGTTGGGCAGCTCCAGCCCAGCGGCGAGCCACTCGGCCTCCACCACCGGCCCGGGGCCGAGGTTGATGTGGTGCAACTCCTGACCCGCTGGGCGCAATTGCGACCCGTGGGTCTGCATACTCGAGGCGATTTTGCCGACCATGTGAGCACCGTCATTCTGTGTCCTGGGAGCCTCACGGCTCGTCTTCCCGAACGGTAAACCGCTGCAGGCACCACTGTCTATGGGTGTGGGGTGCGGCGTCGGTGGCACACTTTGGCCCATGCCCTCGATCTACCCGCTGCTCGATGCTGTCCTCGCCGACCCAGCCGGGCTGGCGTGGGCGATCTTGGTGCGCGAGGGCCAAGACGCCGCTGAGGTTTTGGTCGGGGATATCACCGACATCGACGAGTTGGCGCAGATCCCCCCGGCCCAGGTCGACCTTCCTAACCTCACGCTGGTGCCGTTCCGGCAGATCGCCGAGCGGGGCTTCGATGTGCACGACGACGGGACGCCGCTGCGGGTGCTGGCCGCGACGGCATACGAACGCCTGCCGTTGGCCGACCTGATGGAGCGTCTGCAGGGTGCGTTGCCGCAGGACCCGATCGAGGTCACGGGCGAGCGGTTCAGCGTCAGCGACGAGGAGTATGCCGAGATCGTCACCCGCGTCATTGAAGACGAGATCGGCAACGGCGAGGGCGCCAACTTCGTGATCCGCCGCGACATCCTGGGGTCCACGAGCGCG
>JBBSVB010000417.1:0-2193 GCA_038233875.1 Actinomycetales bacterium
AGCGGGCTGGACGAGGCGTGGCCGCTGACGTTGCTGCCGAGCGAGACCGACGGGTGGTCGGGTCGGCCAAGTTTGTCGGCCCACCGCAGCGGTCGCACGGTCATCCCCGACTTCGGCGGTGCCGATGTGCAGCTGGTTGAAAGCAAAACTGGGCCCAGCGTTTTGACGGTCACAGCCACCGACACGGTTGCCGGTCTGGATGGGCAGTGCACCTTGACTATCGACATTCATGGCGTGCTGACCATGACGCACCAGATCGCCAATATTGCCGACGAAACGTTGGACGTCGACGAGCTGATCGCGATCCTGCCGCTGCCGTCGAACGCCGCCGAGGTGCTCGATCTCAGTGGTCGCTGGTGCCGCGAGCGCCACCCGCAGCGGTTGCCGTTGCAACACGGTGGTCGCATTCGGGAGTCCCGTCGGGGGCGCACGGGGCACGACGCGACGTTGTTGATGATCGCTGGGGAACGTGGGTTCACCTTCCGGCACGGTGAGGTGTCGGGGGTCCACGTGGCCTGGAGCGGCGACCACGTGCACCTGGTGGACCAACTACCTGAAGGGGCCGGTCGGCATACGGGCGTCATCGGCGGTGGCGAGCTGCTCCGATCCGGTGAGATGCGCTTGGCCAGCGGCGCGACGTATGCCGCGCCGCCCGTGATCTTTGCCCGCTCACGGCGAGGGCTCGACGGGATGAGCGAGGCCCTACACGGGTATGTCCGCGGGCGCCCCAGCCACCCGACGACACCACGCCCGGTGACGGTCAACTCGTGGGAGGCGCTGTATTTCGACCACGACCACGACCGGGTCAATGCACTGGTGGACACCGCGGCGCAGATCGGTGCCGAGCGACTGGTGCTCGACGACGGCTGGTTCACCGGGCGACGCGACGACTCGCGTGGCCTCGGCGACTGGCAGGTCGACCCCACCGTGTGGCCCGACGGCCTGCGCCCGCTCTCGGACCGCGTGCGCGGGCACGGTATGCAGATGGGCCTGTGGGTCGAGCCCGAAATGGTCAACCTTGATTCGGACGTGGCGCGAACCCACCCCGAGTGGCTGCTCGCCCCCGATCGCGCCAACTCCGGCACGGGATCTTCTGGCGCAGGTTCCTCTGGCACGAGGCCCTGGCGCCGCCAACAGGTGCTGGACCTGACCCACGAGGGAGCGTTCGAGCACGTCAGAAGTCACCTAGACCGGGTGATCGATGAGGTCGGCGTCGACTACATCAAGTGGGACCACAACCGTGACCTGCACGAGGCTGTCGACCAGCGCGGACGGGCCGCCGTTCACACGCAGACCCTGGCGGCATACGCGCTGATGGCGCACCTGCGCACGCAGCACCCGGGTTTGGAGATCGAGTCCTGTGCCTCAGGTGGCGCGCGCATCGACCTCGGAGTGTTGGAGCACACCCAGCGGGTCTGGCCGAGCGACTGCAACGACCCGCTGGAGCGCCAAACCATCCAGCGCTGGACCGGGCTGTTGCTGCCGCCCGAGTTGCAAGGCACGCACGTCGGCCCGGCTAAGGCGCACACCACCGGTCGAGTGACGGACCTGGACTTCCGCTGCTTGACGGCACTCTTTGGACATGCTGGGATCGAGTGGGACATCAGCGCCCTGGACACCGACGAACTAGCGCGGTTGGCCGGGTGGGTGGCACTGCACAAGAGGTTGCGACCGCTGTTGCACTCGGGCCACACAGTGCGCGTGGATCCCGTCGATAGCGCGTGGCTGCACGGCGTGGTCTCGGCCAGCGGCGACCACGCGGTCTTTGCTTACGTGCGCCTGGCCACTGGAGCCCAGGCTCGGCCCGGTTTGGTGCGACTGCCGGGGTTGGATCGAGACCGGATGTATGCGGTGCGGGCGCTCGACCCGACCGGCCGCGACGAGCTGCAGCTCAGTGGGCAGCCACATCGACAGGCGCCGTGGTGCGCCGAGGGTGTCACGCTTCCCGGCAAGGCATTGATGCGCCACGGGCTGTCCATGCCGGTGCTCAATCCGGCCGCTGGCGTGCTACTCGAAGTGACTCAGTGCACGACACGGTAGTGACTGCTGACCATCCCTGAGTCGCCGTAGGAGGTGCCGACGTGCTCGAGCAGCACGTCGGCACCGAGCCCCCCCAAAAGCGGGCTGCCGCGGGTCAGGAGCCCCGGCGCGGTGGCGACAACCAGGGCGTCGACGAGCCCTCGGCGCCCGCAC
>JBBSVB010000418.1:0-2171 GCA_038233875.1 Actinomycetales bacterium
AACTCTGGACCGTTCAGTGCAGCAGGGCGCAGCGCTGCTGCACACGCAGCAACGTGAGTGGCTCGACACCTTTTGGAAGAACTCCGACGTCACCATCGTCGGCCAGCCGGCGGTGCAACAGGCCGTGCGGTGGAACATCTTCCAGTTGGCCCAAGCCTCCGCGCGCGCCGGGAGTCACGGCATACCCGCCAAGGGCATGACTGGCTCGGGCTACGGGGGGCACTACTTCTGGGACACGGAGTGCTACGTCATTCCTTTCCTCGTCTACACCGACCCCCAAGCCGCACGCAATGCCCTGCGCTTCCGGCACAAGATGCTTCCCGCCGCTCGTGAGCGGGCTGCGGAATTGGCTCAGCACGGCGCGTTGTTCCCGTGGCGCACGATCAATGGCAAGGAAGCGTCGGCTTACTTCGCGGCCGGCACCGCTCAGTACCACATCAACGCAGATGTCGTCCTGGCCCTGATCAAGTACCTCCGGGCGACCAACGATCAGGAGTTCCTCGTCCGAGAGGGTGTGGACATCCTGGTCGAGACCGCACGACTGTGGGCTGACCTCGGCTTCTGGCGCCACAACGGCACAGCCAGTTTCCACATTCACGGCGTGACTGGGCCCGACGAATACACCACCGTGGTCAACGACAACCTCTTCACGAACGTGATGGCTCAATTCAACCTGGCGGTTGCGGCTACCACGTTGACCGACCTGGAGCAGAACAACCCGGACGGCTACGCCAAGGCTGTGTCCCGTCTGCGCATCCGAGCCGACGAGGCCGCCGAATGGCGACGTGCCGCAAAGGGTATGTCGATCCCGTTCGACACCGAGATGGGCGTGCACCAACAGGACTCGCACTTCCTCGAGCGAGAGATGTGGGACCTGGAACACACCCCTAACGACAAGCGCCCGCTGCTTTTGCACTACCACCCTCTGGTGATCTACCGCTTCCAGGTGCTGAAGCAGACCGACGTTGTCCTCGCTATGTATCTGCAGGGCGGGCGATTCACGGCCGAGCAAAAGCGCGCAAACTTCGAGTACTACGACCCGATCACCACCGGCGACTCGACGCTGTCCGCGGTGATGCAGTCCATCGTTGCGGCAGAGGTCGGCTACTACGAGCTGGCGCTGCGCTACTTCTACGCCGGTCTCTTTGTGGACCTCGATGACCGCCACGGCAACACCACAGACGGTGCACACATTGCCTCGACCGGTGGTGTGTGGAGCGCAATGGTCGGGGGCTTCGGGGGGATGCGCGACGACCACGGCGTACTGACCTTCGACCCACGTTTACCGTTGGAGTGGGAAGAGATCAGTTGGCCTATGCTTTGGCATGGCTCTCGGCTCATCACCACGGTCAACCAAACGGCCATCACCTTCCAGGTGCGCGACGGGGACGATGTCGAGCTCAGCGTCCGCGGCGAAAGGTACGTCGTCGGCCGATCCCCTGTGCGCGTCAAGCTCACGGGTCAGGGGCCACGACTGGAGGGACTGCTCGACGTAAACAGCCTCGTCGGGACGAAGCGCCGCGACGGGACCACCGTCACGGCGACGGTCCCGCACTCGTGGTCTGAAGAAATCGAGGGCGGCGAGGGAGACTCAGGACTCGTTGCAGGGATGGCCCTGTGATGGCCGCTCCCAGCGCCTCGATTCGCTCAGGCTGCGTCGACCAGCGACCATGGATGCATGACTGATGCCTCCGCCGCACCCGACGGCGACCCAGCCACCAGCGATAATGCCAATCCCTACCCCCCCGAATCGGACGTCGACCGCCTAGTACGGGCCATCTCGGGCGAGGATGACCAGGTGGGGATGGCTGCACTGTGGCGGGTGACCATGGGCCTGGAACAGTGGTGGTTTATCGCTGTCGGTGAGCCCGGCGAAGAGTCGCCTGCCGCTGCCGAGATTGACGATCAGCTGATGCTCCTGGCCTTCACGGACAGTGAACGCGCTCGCCACTTTGCGGTGCAGCAGGAGATGATCGGACCATACGAGCACTTGAGTGCCATTGCACTGCGACCTGACGAGGTCATCGAAACGGCTGCAGACTACGAGGCCGCCGACATTGCTGGCCTCATGTTCGACGCCCACATCAGCGGATATTTCATCTCTTCAGCACAATTGCCCGTCGTGCATGAGGCGGTCAAACAACCCCCCACTGCCTCTTCTACCGGCTGAG
>JBBSVB010000419.1:0-2128 GCA_038233875.1 Actinomycetales bacterium
CATCGACGCGGCAACCGACCAAGCGGCGCGCACGGCTCTGACCGCACTCGCCGCCAGCGGGGCTGCACGTTCCTAGAAGCCGAAGGTGCCCAACGGTTCGATATCGGCGCGCATCGCCCGCGACAGTCGGGCCACGGCCCCTGCGGTGTGCTCAACCGCGAAGCCAGCCTGAGCCAGTGAGGCGATTGAGCGACCCCCGAGGTATGCCGACCCCAGCACCGCGACGTCCAACTCCAGGTCGGCTGCGGCCTGGGTTGCCTGGCAGCGGCCCACACCGTCGTCGCCCACTTCGAGGTGCCAGCGACCGGTGTTCCACGGGCAGGTCTGGTCGGTGACGCCAATGACGACGTCGCATGCCGCGGCATACCCCCGCTGCGTCAGGGCGTTGGGGACATCCACCAGCCGGACCCACAGCCCATCGGTGATCGACGTCCTGGTCGTCCGCGGCCCACCGGCCCACCACAGCAGCGGGTCGTCGGTGCTACGCGAATACATCTTGACCTTGCTGATCAGGTCGAAGCTGAGGAGCCGAGAGACCAAAGCGTGCAGAGCCGTGGGGTCGACGGCAGCCATCTCGGCGACGGTCATCTCGCCTTCGGCGTTGTTGTGGTCATCCCACACCGAAGTGCGGCGGATGACCGCGTAGCCCACCGGTTCGCCGTCGCGGACCGCGAAGACCACCTGGCGAGGTTCCTTCTCGCCGCGTCGCTTGGGGGTGTCACGGAACCACACGCTCGCGATCGACTCCGGCCGCGTGATCGACCCGACGCTGCGTTGGGCGGCCGCAGCGTGGACCTGCTGGATCGCTGCACTCGCCGCTTCGGTGTGGGCCGGGGCCATGTGGGTCGTGATCGCCTTGGCGGCCTCGGCGATATGCGCGGGGGCCTGCAACTCGGTGCCGCTGCTGAGGGTCAACATCACCTCTAGGGCAGCCGTGCCGTAGCCGTACCGTCCGTAGATGCCGACCTCGGCGGCCCAGAGCGAAGCGATCGCCGCGTCGCCCCTGTCGTGGATGCCGTGCAAGTGCTCGGTCATCATCGAGCGCAAGATGCCTCGGCGACGGTGGTCGGGGTGCACACCGACCCAGGTCAGCCCGTTCATCGCGATCATCGCCACTGCACCAACGGGGCCCGGCACGGTGAGGGCCATGTCGTAGGCGCCATACATGCCCACCAGCGGCGCTGCTTGCTGCGCACCGGTCCCAATCTGGCCCAACGGGCTCATCTCGAGGGCCCCACCACGGGCGAAGTCGAACGTATCGATGCCTTCGAGGTCGCTCACGCCGGGTGCGACCTCAAACCAGACCAGGTGTTCCAGCGTCATCATCCGCTCAGCGTCGTCGGTGCTCAGCGTGACGCTGCGGTAGGGCGTCGGGGGCGATGTCGAGGGGTTCACCGCCCCAGGATGCCCGACGGGACTACCCGACAGCCACCGATTTTCGCGACCCGTCGGCATACCTGAAACAGTGTGGGGGTGACATCCGCACCTTCCGCGTCGCCCCCAACCACCGCACCCGGCTCGCCGTTAGCGGTCTCGCTCGTCTTTGCCATGGCGGGGCTGGTGATGGCCCAGACCTTCGCTCGTATGCCGACGGTGCGCGATGCCGTCGGTGCCAGCAAGGGGGAGTTGGGTTTGGCGTTGGTCGGCGGCGGTCTGGGGGCCCTGCTGGCGATGCCGTTCACCGGCCGACTGGTCGACCGGTTCGGGACCCGGCGGGTCGTGACGGTCAGCCTTGTGTTGGCCTGCGCGGGGTGGAGCTCGGTGTCGCTGGCGACCAACCCGTTAATGCTGGGGGCTCTGTTGGTGCTGACCGGGGCCCCGGTGGGCATCTGGGACGTGGCCATGAACGTGCAGGCCTCGGCTGTGGAGCAGGTGCGCGGCCGTTCATTGATGCCCATCTTCCACGGCATCTTCTCGGCCGGGACCGTGATCGGCGCGGGCTCTGGGGCGTTGCTGGTCTACCTCGGGGTTGGCCTGATTCAGCTCCCGATCATGGGGTTGATCGCCATGGTCATCGGTCTGGTGGCGGTGCGGTCCTTCATGCCTGATCCGGTCGATAGCCATGCAGTCAGCCCGGAGATCGAGGAGGTGAGCGCACATGGTGCCCCGTCCGAGCCCGCAACCCGCC
>JBBSVB010000420.1:0-2114 GCA_038233875.1 Actinomycetales bacterium
ACATGCAGTTGAGCTCTCGAATCATGCGCACGCGTGGGCGGCTCACAACATCAAAATGCTCGCGCTTGACGTCGACCTTCGGCTCGGTGACGCCGCCCAAGCCTTCGGTGATTTGCTCGGGGAGGTGGACATCGTCACCTGCAACCCGCCCTACATACCCAATGGTGCGGTGCCGGTTGACCCAGAGGTTCGCGATCACGACCCTGCTATCGCGTTGTATGGCGACAGTGGCGACGGGTTGAGAATACCTCTACAGATGGCCGCACGAGCCGCTGACTTGTTGCGGCCCGGCGGCCACCTGCTGATGGAGCATGCCGAAAGTCAAAGCCTGACGCTTGTGGCGCGCCTAGAAGGCATGGCCCGCTGGCGCGAAATACGTCACCACCGCGACCTGACTGGTCGACCCCGAATGGTCGAAGTCATGAGCGGCTCGACCCCTCTTTAGAGCGCGCTGAAGATAAAGATGGCGAGGGCAATGATGGCCAGAACTCCGACGATGGTCCAAATGGTGCTGCGAGGCATGGGATCTCCTTAGTAAGGCCCGGCTGATGCGTCGGGCAAGATTTACAGCGTAGTCGTATCCTGCGGATTCTGCGGTGAGTACGGCGAGCACGTTCGAGGGGCACTCACGAAGAGGTGCCACAATGTGCGCCGTGATCCTTGATTGCACCGATCCAGACGCCCGCGCCGACTCCATTGCTGCGGCGGCGGACGTCGTGCGCGCTGGGCGGTTGCTCGTGATGCCGACCGATACGGTGTATGGCGTGGGGGCCGATGCCTTCGACAAAGTGGCCGTGGCCATGGTGCTGGCGGCAAAGCACCGCAGCCGCGACATGCCGCCTCCGGTGTTAGTCCCGAACTCCCGCACGGTCGATGGTCTGGCCACCGATGTGCCGATGTACGCCAAAATCCTGATGCGGGCGTTCTGGCCGGGAGCCCTGACGATCGTCCTCAAGGCCCAGGGATCGCTGTCGTGGGATCTGGGTAAAACCAACGGAACGGTAGCGCTGCGGATGCCCGACGACGCGCTCGCCCTGGACGTGCTCACCGAGATCGGCCCGATGGCCGTCACCAGCGCGAACCTCAGCGGGCAGCCGGCCGCAACGACAGCTGCTGATGCCCACAAGCAGTTGGGTGGTGCCGTGTCCGTCTATCTAGATGGTGGGCCGCGCGTTGAGCAAGGGGCCTCGACGATCATCGACTGCACTGGGCCGGAGCCCATTGTGTTGCGACACGGCTCGATCAGCACGGACGCGCTTGAAGAGGTGCTCGGCGACACCCCACTGTTGCTGGAGCGTCCCTCGGCAGAGGACCTTGACGAGCCGGAGAGCACCGACGACCCTCCTGTCGAGGAGAGCCAAGGTCGAGGCTCGGCCCATGGTCCGCGGCTCGTCGGCAGCGTGCGGCCCAGCGGTGTTCGCGCTGGTCGAAACGCGATGACACAAGTTTCGGTCAACCCATTCCCGGGGCCGCTCACAGCCCCTACAGTGGGGCAGTGACCCTCCGGATTCCCTTCCGGACATGTGAAGTAGGAGATGACTTGAGCACCCAGATCACCCCGCAGACGTACTACGGCCCGGACTTCGGCTCACTGTTGAGCGCCGACCCGGCCATCGCAGAATTGCTCGTCAGTGAGTTGGACCGCCAGCGCGGGGGGCTGCAACTTATTGCTAGCGAAAATCAGACGAGTCCTGCGGTGCTCGCCGCCCTAGGGTCGACGCTGTCCAATAAATACGCCGAGGGCTACCCGGGGCGTCGCTACTACGGTGGATGTGCTGAGGTCGACAAGGTCGAGACCCTCGCCATCGAGCGGGCCAAGGAGTTGTTCGGCGCTGACCACGCAAACGTGCAGCCGCACTCGGGGGCCAGCGCCAATGCGGCGGTCTACGGAGCGTTCGCGTCGCCCGGGGACACCATTTTGGGTATGTCGCTGGCCCACGGTGGCCACCTCACACACGGGTTTTCGGTGTCGTTCTCGGGCAAATGGTTCAACGCGGTGCATTACGGCGTTTCGCAAGACACCGAAGACATCGACTACGACCAGGTGGAGGCGCTGGCGCGGGAGCACCGTCCCAAGATCATCATTGCTGGCGGGTCGGCCATCCCGCGACTCA
>JBBSVB010000421.1:0-2103 GCA_038233875.1 Actinomycetales bacterium
TCGGTGGGGTGCCTCAGCGAGAACCATTGCCGCAGCGTCCGCACCGACGTGCCCGGCGATGCACGGCGGAAAGTAGACCCGAGCCCCCGGATGCACCGGCAGTGCTAGCTCGCTCGCGAACGCCGTGACCGACTCGGTGGTGGCCAGAGCGAAGGGCGCCGAGCCCAGTGGCGTCGGGTCTAAGCCAAGCACGAGGTGGTGCATGATCGGGTTGCCGACGATGCAGACGTCCAGCACGTCGATGGGCTGTAGGGACGCCTGATCGCACAACTCGACGATCATCTCGCTCAGCGCCTCGCGCACGGCAGCCGTCAGCCGGTCTTCGCCGCCGGGGTTCATCATCACGTAGGACACGCGGCTCATCAGGTCTTCGCCGAACGCGATCTGCGGGTTCATCCGACCCGACGAGGCCAACACTTCTCCGGTATGCAGATCGCACAGGTGCCCCGCCAGCGTCGTGGAGCCGACATCGAAGGCCACGCCGAAGATGCGGTCCCGTAGACCGGGCCACACGGCCACCACCTCACGACCACCCCGCACCGCCACGGTTAGCGCACTCGGCGACTCGCCGGTCAGCGCCTGCAGGGCTCGCATGACGGCCCGATCAATACGCAGCCCGCGCAGATCCCACTGCTCCTCTAGAGCAGCAGTGAGCCGCTGGACGGCACCTGTGGCGTCGGCCATAGTGGCACCGTCGAAGGTCACGTAGTGCAGCAGCACGACCGGGTCGATGGCCACATCGAGAGCCCCAGCGTCTTTGCGCACCACCTGCCGATGCACCTGGGATGTCTCCGGCACGTCGATTACGACATCTCGCGCGATGGCCGCGACACAACCCAAGCGCCGGCCGGTATGCAGGCTGCGCGGCCCGGCATACGTCGTCTCGGTCAGTGTGGGCTCGGCCAGGCGTGTCGGGTCGCCGTCGAGCCCCGGGCGCGCTCCGACCTCGACCTGACACCGACCGCAGATGCCCAACCCACCGCAGATGGAGTCGAGGTCGACGCCCAGGGTGCGCGCGGCCTCCAACACGGTCGTCCCCGTGGGAACCACACCACGTCGGCCCGACGGCATAAAGAACACCTCGGCCGAATCCGACCTCGACTCCGACATGGTGATGATTTCCTAGACGGCGCTAGAAACGCGTGCAGCCCGTCGGTTGGTGCGCCGACGTGGTGCACCCTCAACCTGCGAGTCAGGCGGCCGGTTGATCGAGATCCAGGTGCTGCAGTTGGGGTCGTTGCCGGTCAGCACGTCCGCAGCCCGCAGCATCGAGCGGACCTCGAGCTCCAGCGGGTTGGTGATCGCCGACGTCAGACCAGCGCCAGCGGCCATGGCCAAAAAACCGGCGTTGATGGTGGCCCGATTCGGCAACCCGAAGCTGATGTTGGAGGCCCCACACGTGGTGTTGACGCCCAATTCGGACTGCAACCTGTGCACCAACGCCAACACCTGGCGCCCCGCCGACCCAATCGCCCCAATGGGCATCACCAACGGGTCGACCACGATGTCGCAGGCCGGGATGCCGTGATCGGCCGCGCGGTTGACGATCATCCGGGCAATCTCGAAACGCACGTTGGGGTCTTCGTTGATGCCGGTTTCGTCGTTGGTGATGGCCACGACGGCCGCGCCGTGCTTAGCCACCAGGGGCAGCACCGACTCGAGCCGGTCGTCTTCGCCGGTGACCGAGTTCACCAGGGCTTTGCCCTGATAAACCGCCAAACCGGCCTCGAGTGCGGCGACAATCGACGAATCAATCGAGAGCGGCACGTCGACCACAGCCTGCACCCGCCGGATCGCCTCGGCCAGGATCGCCGGCTCGTCGGTCAGCGGGATGCCCGCGTTGACGTCCAAGATCGCCGCACCCGCAGCAACTTGGGCCAACGCATCAGACTCGACCCGGCTGTAGTCGCCGACCTTCATCTCTTCGGCGAGCGCCTTACGCCCCGTCGGGTTGATCCGCTCGCCGATAATCGCGAAGGGCCGGTTGTAACCGATCACGACCTCGCGGGTGGCCGAGCGGAGGATGGTTTCGTTCACTGGGGGGCACTTTCTGGTGGGCGGTGGGCTTTGCGGGTATCTGCGATCAAGGCTTCGAGGGCGGCA
>JBBSVB010000422.1:0-2101 GCA_038233875.1 Actinomycetales bacterium
AGGCGAGCAGGCAGGCGAGAGCACCACCACCGAGGACCACCACACCGGCCGTCGAGGCGTAGCGGCCGATCACCGATCTCTGGAAACAGAGCAGGATGAGCACCAGCCACGGGGCCGCCACCGCCAGCCTCGCCCCGTTGAGCGTGCATGACTTTACACCGTAGACTGGCCAAATGCGTGTGGGCGTCTACTGCAGGATCAGTCGTGATACTGCTGGGGAATTGCTGGGGGTAGCTCGGCAGGAGAAGCAGTGCCTCGAACTGATTGCTGGTCGGGGATGGGATGTTGCTCGTATTTTCATCGACAACGACATCTCTGCCTGGAGCGGGAAAGCGCGGCCCGGGTTTTCTGAATTGCTGAAGGCTCTCGGCGACGGCTCGGTTGATGGGGTCGTCGTTTGGCACATTGATCGACTGGTCAGGTCCATGCGTGACCTTGAAGACGTGATCGACTTAGACAGGCCGGTCTGGACATGTATTGCTGGGGAGATCGATCTCAGCACGGACGCCGGGCGTGCCATCGCCCGGACTCTCACCGCTTGGGGTCGCTATGAGTCCGACGTGAAGTCACGTCGACTCCGGGGCAAGCATGAACAACTGGCCCAGTCTGGCGCGTGGGCATCTGGCAGGTGTTTCGGCTACTCCAAGGAAGGCCAAGTCATCGCTCACGAAGCAGTCGTCATTCGCGATGTCGCCGACCGACTGCTTGGTGGTGAGTCACTCCGATCGGTGACTCGCTCCCTTCTCGAGGAAGGCGTACCCACCGTCAAGGGCGGCTCGTGGCGCGGATCAACCGTTCGCCAAATGATTACCGCGGCACGGCTTTCGGGCCAGCGCGAGTGGACACCCCGAAGCAAGGGGCGCGGTCATGGGATGGGCGAGATCGTCGGTCCCGGCCAATGGGACGCGATTCTAGATCCCGACAAGACAGCTCGGCTCCGGGCGTTGTTTACCCGACCCCGCGAGATAGGTCGACCTGTTCAACGTCTCCTCTCCGGAGGGTTTGCCTACTGCGGACGCTGCGGTCGTCCAATGCAGGCTGCGAGAGATGAGAGGCAGGGACGCCGATACGCCTGCATCGCTGGCCCCGGTACGGGTAGGTGCGGAGGCATCTCCGTCGCGGCAGAACCGCTTGAGAGATACGTCTCCGATGCGATGTTGGTCGCTTTGGAGGGAAGCCCGCTTCCTGCCCAACCCGCGCCAGATACAGCCGCGCTCGTCGAAGCCGCCTACTCATTGAGGTCAGATCTGGATGCGCTCGCCGAGGACCACGGCGCTGGTCGCATCACACGCGCGGAATGGCTCGCTGCCCGTCAAGGGCTCGCCTCCCGACTCAACCAAGCTGAGCGCAGATTGGCGGATGCCGTGGTAGTGCCGCTCATCTCCGGTCTCCCCGACTCTGCGGAGGCCGTTCGCGAGGCCTGGCCCGAGCTTGAGGTTGCCGCCCGTCGGCGCGTGTTAAGCGCTCTGCTTGACTGCGTGATTGTCAGTCCCGCCCGAGTGCGCGGGCGTCCCCACTTCGACGCGAATCGTGTTCGTCTCGTGTGGCGCGCTTAGCGCACGCTGGATGGCGCCCAGCGCATCGCGATCCGTGACCTTCATTGGTAACCCCTGAGCAACTCGGCTAGACGTCACATATGCACGGGTCTCGCTCTCCGCCGCCGGGTCCGCAGAGGACTTGCTTTGATGACGTTCACGGGATCGCTGCGATTCAACTGCGCTCGTGTCTGCGCCCAACTTCGCGACGGAAGAGTCGTGCCGGAACGGTTGGCCACTCGATTCCTGATCCACTGCGACCCTCCGAGTGCTCGACTGCCCACACTTAGAGAGGCGTCGCGTAAGGCTGAACATGGACAGAGTGGCTGCTTCGAATCTGGGCAATGGACCAACCGCCGGACCCGTCTGACGGCGCCCAACTTGCACGGCATGAGTCGAAGAAGCGCGCGACGAGGGCACATCGCTGTCGCTTGCCAGCGTGATGGGACCACCGTGTTGCCAGGAGTATGGGACCACCTGGAGGTGTCAGTGAGCATGGTGGGGCTGCCTGTCGGTGTCAACTGATGTGCCGTCTTTGGGGGCCGGTAGGAGGTCTTTGACCGCGA
>JBBSVB010000423.1:0-2099 GCA_038233875.1 Actinomycetales bacterium
CCAACGGAACGGTCAGCGAGGCCCGGTCGGGGTCGCGGGCGTCGTAGGCCACCAACACGGAACCGCCCTCGCGGTTGACCACCAGCGACAGCGGGGTCCCGCCGCGGGTGCTCATCTCGTACTTGACGCCGACCCCCGGCAGGATCGTTTCAACGACCTGGGGTGCGGTGTGCTTCATCGGTGGCATCTGATCGGTGACATTGGCTGGCCTCTCGTGTGCTGCCTACCTTAGGGCCGAGGTTCACCTGTCGATGGTGCTCTGCGTTGGAAGTCGTAGGGAAGGCCATCCTCGAGGTATGCCGACTCGCCGGGGCCGTGGCTCCCGGCCGCCTGGCTGCCAGCGATCTGCGAGAGCAGGCGTGCGACATACGGGGCGGCGTGTTGTTCGATGTCTTCGGGGGTGCACCAGTGCAGCGCGGCGATCTCGTTGGGTTGCAGTGTCGCGTTGGCCGGAAGCTCCGGATGGCAGCCGAGGTCGAACACCAGCAGCACCGCGTCGTCCCATTGGCGGTATGGCGGCAGCCAGTCGATGGCGAGCAGCGGCCCTGGGTGGAGCTTGGCTCCGAGCTCTTCGTAGATCTCACGGGTCAGCGCACCGGCGGGCGATTCCAGGGGGTCGACGACGCCACCGGGCAGATCCCACTCCTGCTTATAGGTCAACTGACACATCAAAATTTCGCCGGCGTCGTTGCGGATAAGGCCCTGGGCGATGACCCGCTTGGTGGGCAGGGTGGCGTTGAGCATCGCCAGGAAGGCTTCGCGGGTGCCGAGGGCGGGGTCGCCTTTGACGCGAGCCAGTCGGGTGACGTCGACGGGCTCGCCATCTGCGGTCGTCTGGCGGCCGCGGGCGATTCCTTCGGGGCGTAACCCGGCTCGCTGCAAGGTAAACCGAAGTTCACGGTCGGTGACGCGTGCCTGGGCTTCGACGCGATGGGTACCACCGGCGAGCGCAGCCTTAATATCTTCGGCCAGCGCGGCTGGGGCAGCGGGGTCGCGCCACCACGGATCGTCGTCAACCCAAGTCAACTCGAGTACCCCCGGGCCGCTGGGCACCATCCTCCACGGCTTCACCGGCTCAGCCTCCCACAGCCCCACTGGCCATAATTCACGGCCATACGTTTCGGTCGCTAGGGCTCCAGAATCGTATGGCGCCGATCAGCGAGCGGATCATCCACACTTTCCGTCATCCACAGCTCCCCGTACTCATAGGTGCGATACGGGCCACAGTGGCGCCATGCCGCAGACCTCACGGGTGGCGCGGCAGCATCGCCATGACCTCGCTTCCTCTATCGCGGAGCGTCACGGTGGGGTTGTCAAGCGCACGGACCTCATCGCTGCGGGCATCACCCCCGGCACCATCAAGGCCCAGATCGCCGCTGGTCGGTGGCATCGACTGGGCGTGCACACCATTGGCCTCACCGCCGAGCCCGCGCTGATGGGCCAGCGTTGGCGAGCCGTATGGGAGTCGGGGACAGGTGCAGTCCTCGATGGAGTTTCGGCCCTCCACGTCGCTGGCCTGGCCGGATGGACCGAAGACGCCATTCACATCTCCGTGCAGGCAATAGCAGAGTCCACCGGCAGTGCGGCATCGTGATCCATCGGCCCCGAGCCCTCGGCGCGGTCCACACCATCGGCATCCCGAGGGCGCAGGCGGAGGTTGCTGTCATTCGGGCGGCTCAGTGGGCACGCAGTGATCGAGCGGCGGCCACCCTGTTGGCGATGACGGTTCAGCAAAGGTTGGCCCACCCCGATCGGGTGCTCGATGCGTGGTCGACAGTGACCCGGAGCAGGCGGCGCACCTTCTTGGAGGCCGTCATCGGCGACGTATGCCGTGGCGCCCAGTCCCTCGGTGAGCTCGACTTCGCGGTGTTGTGCAGAGCGCGCGGCCTGCCCGAACCGACCCGCCAAGCGGTGTATCGGGGGCGACGCGGCCGGGTCTACCTCGACGTGTTCTGGGCGGACATCGGGCTGCACGTCGAGATCGATGGCGCGCAACACACCCAAGGTTTGGCCCCCGTCGACGATGCGCTGCGCCAAAACCACCTCGCGATCGACGGTCAGATGACCGTGCGCATCCCGGTATTGGGGCTACGGCTGCG
>JBBSVB010000424.1:0-2085 GCA_038233875.1 Actinomycetales bacterium
GCTCGGTCACAGCCAACCCGGACGACGAGTGGGCACGAGTATTCAACGTAAACGTGACCGGCATCAGCCGGGTGGTGAAGTCGGCATTCCCCCATCTCTGCGCCTCGACGCATGCGGCGATCGTCAACACCTCATCTGTGGTCGCCAACATCGGCGTGCCCAACCGTGCGCTGTACTCCGCCTCGAAAGGCGCCGTGCAGGCACTGACGTTCGCGATGGCTGCGGACCATCTAGCCGACGGCATCCGTGTCAACTGCGTCACGCCCGGCACAGCAGAGACCCCATGGGTCAAGCGGTTGCTGGAGGCCAGCAACGATCCCCACCAAGAACGCGAATCGCTCGAGCGTCGTCAGCCGATGGGACGACTGGTCAGCGCCGACGAGGTGGCCAACGCGATCGCCTACCTGGCGAGTCCCCTCAGCGCGTCCACGACCGGAACCTCGCTAGCAGTCGACGGCGGGATGCAGACCCTCAGCATCGTCGTACCGCGGCCAACCAAGGAATAGGTTTTGCGCCGGATCAAGAGCGATCGTGCGCTGGGAGCATCCGCTGACGTCGGCTGCCCCAAACGCGGGGGATTGACGCATGTCTCGTCGTCAAGGCGCGAGTGCGGTGACCAAGTCTCGATACCAAGCGGTGTAGGAGTCACGCCAGTTTGGCTCGTTGGGCGCGACCTCTCCGGCGAACTGCTTGATCTGTCCGGACCACAGGTTCCGTCGGCGGAGGCCCTCCTCAGCGATCGTCATCAGTGCGGTCCGGCGATAGGCGGTGCGGCGTTCCGCGATCCGGTCCATGACGAACTGCTGGAGACCGAGGGCTGCCTCGAGTGCGTCGGCAGCCTCGCTCGGACTGGGCGAGTATCCGCCGTGCACCACACGGTGGCGGAGTCTGTAGGCGGAGCGGTACCAAGACCCCACAGCGTCGCGCTCCGTAGACCAACTCCCTTTCAGCCGCGGTGCTAGTTCCTGGGTGATCCGGCGCAGCACCTTGCCCTCCTCGAACGCGGATGCCGCGTCCTCGACGGCCATGCCCTCCTCCCACATCAGCAGGGCGAGGATCGCGTCCAGCATCACCTCGCTAGAGGTGTTCGCGAGGATGACCGCCTGGCCCTCCTCGCCGAGGATCTCGTGTGCGCGGCGGGCCTCGATCCAGCGCTCGCGCCAGAGGTTCAAGGGATTGCCCCGCGCTTCCTCGGAGTACCAATGCAAGAACCGCATCTGGATGTTGTCGTCGAAGTCTCGGCCGCTGAACGGGTCGGCGAGGTTCGTGTGGTCCAGCAACATGAGGCTCGGCCCGTCCCACACAGCCTGGGTCGGGCGGAGGACGAAGAAGGTTTGTCCGTCGACCACCGACGTCTCTCGAACACCGTGCGCGGAATACACGAGCACCGGAGATATGGCACGCACGTAGGTCGGCAGGCCATAGGGAGTTTCGGTTGCTTGTCGGTACGCCCGAACCACTTGGCGCGCCGCATAGAGGCATCGGGTGAAAACGTCGGTGCGCGGCATCCAGTGGGCGGGATGTTCCAGGTCGCGCTCCGGGATGGCGTCCGGTGAATCCCAGGGGGTTAGCGCCTCGACGACGGTCCACTCGATGTCGAGTTCAAGGGATAACGAATCTTCGGATTGGGGCGGGATCCCGGCCGCCTGGCGGGTCGCCTTCAACTGTGCTTGCACAGCGGCGGTCATGCGTCCATGCGGCGTGGTCACCTGATGGAAAATCAGGCTGACCTCAGGATCGTCGGGCCGGAACTCCGATGAGCCCTCGTCGCCGGCGGCCGTGACGACCTGGTAGCCGTCCGGTAGCGAGATCGGCTCGGGCAGCCCGAAGAAGATCCGTGCGAGTCGTAGTTCCTCTGTGTGGACTTCCGGTTCCCTCTGCTCTGTCACGGGGAGAGCCTGTCAGGCGCCACCTTCGGCCGACCCTCGTGCTGCTTCGCCACGGCGCCTGGAGCGCGCAATTCCTGGGCAGAGTCGGGTGCCCCATTCTGGTTGCACAGACGCGGGGGCGTCGCACCTACCCATGCGGCGAGTGGTTCTCCAGATGATGGTCAACCAAAGAATGCGACCATGGTCTCGGAGTCCC
>JBBSVB010000425.1:0-2082 GCA_038233875.1 Actinomycetales bacterium
ATCAGCCCGCGCGACAAGCCGCGGACCACGTCGGCATACGAGGTGTACATCCGGACGTGCAGCAGGTCTCCGCCTAACGCCAAACCAAGACGCAAACCACTAGATCGGGCATGCCGAGCCATCGCCACATCTTCGACAATCCGGTGACGCACGGACGCGAAACCACCGAGGCGCGCGAGACTGGCGCGGTCGAAGACGAGGCACGCCCCGTGGGCGGTGGCCGCAGCGGGAATCGGCAATCTCAGCAGGAAATGGGGCAACAGGCTGAGCAGCACCGCATCGATGGTCGGGACGACTAAGTGCTCTCCGAGTGAGCCCGTGTCTTGCCGAGGAAAGACCGAGAAGACGTCAGCACCCACGCGCTTCTTCTCCGCCACGATCGCCGCCAGCGCACCAGGCTCCACCGTGACGTCGGAGTCAAAGAACACAAAGGTGCTGCCAGTCGCGGCGGCGGCCAACTGTTCGCAGGCCCAGGTTTTGCCGGTCCACCCCTCCGGCAGTGCCTCGCCGGTGAGAACTCGAGCGCGTGGGTGTCCTGAGGCGTCGATGATGTCTTGAGCGATCACGGGCGTGCCGTCGGTGGAGTTGTCGTCGAGGATCAACACTTCCGCGTCGTGATCGACCAGCATCGCGGGCAGGGTCGCAGGCAGCCGGCCCGCTTCGTCGCGAGCGGGGATCAGCACCGAGACGTCACTCAGGTCGGGGTCACTCACGTCGGGGTCACTGCGCTTGAGCACCGGGAAGGTCGCCAGGTTGATCGCCACGACCAACAGTTTGATCCCGAGGAACCCCTGAATACCGGTGCGGATCGCGCTCATCGGTGCCACGGGGTCAGCACCGAGATCCACCCGTCGACCGAGCCGCGGCCAGCAACGACGCGGCGATACCCGGGAAGGTTGTGCGTGGCCGGAGTCGCGGCCAGCGCCTCATCCAGTTCAGCTAAAGCCTGACCCAACACCGGCGCCAGATCGTCTGAGCTGACGGGAGAGCCGATGTCTAGGAACGCCTCGGCATACTGTGATCCGCGCATCACCACTCGCACCGCGACGGGCACCAGCGGCACCCCGGCCTCAGTAGCCAGACGCCCCGCGCCACCGCGCAGTGGTCCAAGGGGGCCGGCGCCGAGCATCCGGCCCTCGGGCATGATCACCAGAGTGCGACCTGCCCGCAGCGGTGCCAAAGCCCGCTTGGGGTCGGAGACCGGAGCAGCATCGATCCAGTTGAAGAGCGTGAAGGACTCAAGGTTTTGGTCCGAGATCAGCACCGTCGGGCGTTGACCCACCGTGCGCAACACCGCATTCGAGGCAAACGCGTCCCACCAGTGGTGGTGGTTCATCGCCCACACCACCGCTTGGGTGGGGATGCCACCGCGCACCCACACCCCCCGCAGGCTCAGGCGCACCAACTGGTCAAACCCCGTCAACAAAAGCCTGCCTTTGAGGGTCACATCACCCACGGCCCCAGGCCCGTTCTTACCCATCACACCTTTGCCTGTCATGCCCCTACCCTTTACGCCTTTAAGCGTCACGCCAAGCCACCCGATGGGCCATCGCCGTTAGCCCCTCGACGCCCTCAGCCGAGAGGCTGTCGCAGCCGAGGTCGGCGAGGGCCGATTTCACCCACTGGCTGACCTGAGCCTCAGCGTCGTCGAGCATCCCGGCCTCGATCATCGCTGCCTGCACGGTCGACACGTCATCAGCCGCTTCGTGGGGCGTGCCCACTCGATGCAGGGCTTCGAGGCCAGCGCCGTTCAGCCCTTCTTCTGCCGCCATCCACAACATGGTTGGCTTACGCGAGCGCAGGTCATCGCCGCCAGGCTTGCCGGTGATGGCCGGGTCGCCCCACACGCCGAGTATGTCGTCACGCAAGGCGAAAGCGCGCCCCAGTTTGAGGCCGTAAGAGTGCAGCGCAGCCTGGCCTCGCTCGTCGATTCCTGCGGCTAACGCCCCCAGCAGCAACGGGCGCTCGATGGTGTAGGCCCCTGATTTCAGCCGGGCCACACGCTCGGCTTGCTCGAAGGACCGGGATAACGCGGCCGCCCCGGTGAGGTCGGCACCTTGACCGGCGATCAACTCGGCGCAC
>JBBSVB010000426.1:0-2077 GCA_038233875.1 Actinomycetales bacterium
AACGCCCGTTCAGTGAGGTGTCGGGGCGGGCCAAATAGACGTATTCGAAGACGCAACCCTTACGCGCCGACTCAGCGAACCGGCGGCTGCGCAAGCCGTGCTCATCGATGGCAATCAACTCGCCGGGCTCGACCTCACGGACAACGCTGGCACCGACGATGTCCAGCGCGGCGGTCTCCGAAGCGACAACCCAGCCCCGCTCCAGCCTGCCCAAGACCAGCGGGCGCACACCCTGCGGGTCGCGAGCGGCATACACCGTCTGTTCGTCGCAAAAAACGAGCGAGAAGGCACCGCGCAACATCGGCAACACCTCCATCGCGGCCGACTCCAGCGTGCGGTCTTCGTCAGCGGTCAGCAAGCCCGTGATGAGCGCAGTGTCAGTGGTGTTGCCTCGACCGACCTCGCCGCTGGCGTAGCGCAGGTCACCGCCGTGAGCGTCGGCAAGTTTCTCGCGCAACTCGGCGGAGTTGATGAGGTTACCGTTGTGAGCCAAAGCCACGGTGCCGCCGCTGGTGCCGCCGAGCGTCGGCTGCGCATTTTCCCAGGTGCTGCGACCTGTCGTGGAGTAGCGGCAATGGCCGATCGCGAGGTGACCGCGCAACGACGCCAGGCTCGACTCATCGAAAACCTGAGCGACCAGGCCGACGTCCTTGTAGACCAACAGGGAGCGGCCGTCGCTAGTCGCGATACCGGCGGCCTCCTGCCCACGGTGTTGCAGGGCGTAAAGGCCGAAGTAGGTGAGTTTTGCGACCTCGTCATCCGGTGCCCACACCCCGAAGACGCCACAGGCATCTTGCGGGAGAGACTCGTCGGGCATCAGGTCATGAGACAAACGTCCATCAGGTCGAACCACACCGGTCAGTCTCGCACAATCATGTGCGACGAAGGCTGATCCATTCGGCGATCAAATAGGCGACGGCACCGACCGAAGCGCCGAGAAGGGCACCCGCGCCGCCCAACACAATGAGCTCTTGGCTGGCGGTAGCCACTCCTGATGCTGGGCCGATTAAATCCACCAGAATCCCCACGAGTGCCCCCAAAAGCGCCCCCGTCACTAGAAACGGCACCATTCTGGGCCCGCGATGGTGCGACCCGACCGGGATCGTGCGCTCTTGATTCACCCGTGGGTCCGTGCCGCTCTGCTCCTCGTTCATCGTCCTAGGTTACGCGCTGACGGAGTAGCCGCGGAGGCCACCGCCCCGCGAGTGTGCGACGAATATCACGCTGGGGCCCCAATCTCGACACACGCTCGGACTTGGGGAGGCATCTATCGGACGAGGTCAATCTGTTCCAGGACGGCCGGGTCGGCGCGATAGGGGTCACTCGGCCGTGGCCAATGCGTGATGACGTCGGTAAACCCGAGGTCTGCGGCCCGGCCCGCCTGCTCCGCGAAGAACTCAGCGCTGCTCAGGGCCGTTACTCCGCAGGCGTCGAGGGAGAGGTAGCGGTCCAGCGGGGCGTCCAGGCGCCGATCGCCGGACTCGATCGCGGACGCTTCGATCTCATCGAATTTCATTGCCGCCCCGGCTACCCCTCCCCACCACTGCTCGATGGATTCGGTGTCGTTGCTCGGGGCACCGGCTCCGACCCCAGGCTGAGCCTTCTTCTGGCCGGTGGTCAGCCACCCGTGGCCCTGCCGGGCGGCGAGCGCCATCGAGCGCGGCCCGTTGGCGGCGATGACGAACGGCACCCGTGGCTGCTGCACCGATCCGGGAGCGTTGCGGGCATTGACGGCTTCGAAGAACTCGCCGCTGTGGGTGACGTGGTCTTCGGTCAGGGTCTGGTCGAGGAGATCAACGAACTCGGCGAAGCGGCGGGTGCGCTGCCCGCGGGTGAGCTCGGCACCAAGGATGCCGGAGTCCAGATCTCCGCCGGCACCAAGGCCCAGCAACATCCGGCCGGCGCTGATGTCGTCGAGGGTGATGGCGTCGCGCATGAAGGTCACTGGGTGGCGGAAGTTCGGCGAGGCCACAAAGGTGCCGAGGGTGATCCGCTGCGTCACCATCGCGGCGGCGGTCAACGTAGCGACCGTGGAGTGCCATGGCGAGTCTGGGAGTCCGCCCCACACCAAGTGGTC
>JBBSVB010000427.1:0-2060 GCA_038233875.1 Actinomycetales bacterium
ACGACGCCGAATCGACCCACGACGCAGCCCACATCGGTGCGCGAGCGTGAGCTACACCTACGACGAGCAACTCATCGACGCGGTGGGGGTGCGCCGCAGCCGACTGGTCGGCGCCTTGCTGCACGGACCGCAACGCCTGCGCCACGCGTTCTCGGACCGAGTGATGACGTATGCCGCGAGCGCGGGTCTGAGCGCATTGGTGGCGGCAGGGTGTGTCGGGGTCTCGTTTGTGACCGACCTGCTGGCGAGGTCCCCACGATGACGATTGCTGCCAGTCCATACGTGCGAGCCACCGTGATGTCACCCGATCACGCCCTCGATGTGGTTCTACCCACCGATCAAGCAGTCGCCGACCTCATGCCGGGGCTGTTGGCGTTGATGGGTGCAGACGCGGACGTGGGTGGATGCGTGTTGCACACCTCGACGGGCCACGTCATCGACCCGGAGAGGCCCCTGGCTGGTGCGATGCTGCGCGATGGGGTGGTGCTGCGGTTGGTGGCCGAGCAGGAGGCTCCGACTGAGCCGATCGTGAGCGACCTGCTGGATCTGCTCGAGGCCGAGCCGCCACGGTCTCGGTGGAGCACCCAGGCTCAGCAGTGGACGCTCGCCTGCTTAGGGACGAGCGTGCTGAGCCTCGCTGGGGGGCTCTGGGTGACCGGCGGAGCGCAGCCCTGGCCACGTTTGGCCATCATCGCGATCGCTGCCCTCGCGTTCTCTGCCGTGTCGGCCTCCATGGGGCGGCGTGAGTTGGCGTGGGTGAGCGCTGGGATCGCTTTACTCGCCGCCAATCTCGCAGTGATGCTCGGCTCACCGACATCTGTCCTTGCGGGAGCCTGGGGTGCCGCCGTGGTCCTAGGTGCCATCGCCGCCACTGGATGGTGCCAAGGTCGCTGGCGGTCAACACTGATGGCGGCCGTGATCTGGGGTGCCCTGGTGGGTGCGGCGGGTCTGTCGTGGCTGTCGGTCGAAGACGTCGCCGTAACAAGCGCAATCGTCGCCACCCTCAGCTCGCTCATCCTCGGCATGCTCCCGCGCGCGGCGCTAGGCGTGTCTGGCTTGTTGACTACCGACGCACAGGTGGGCGTCGGGCGCGTCATGGCCCGCCAAGACGCTCGAGTGCTGGTCGATCACGCCCATCACTGCCTTGCCGGGGCGGTCGCCACCTGCGCTTTTGGCTACGCAACTGCCGGGTTTGGCCTAGCGTTGACGGCGGGATTGAGCCCGTGGGCGCTCGGCCTTCTCGCGGCGACGCTGTTGTCGTGGCTCGCTCGGATACGCCACTTCCCGCTGATCACGCAACGCGCGTCGATCTGCGGGGCTGTCCTGGTCGTGGGTGCTGGCCTCGCTATCGGTGTGGTCGCCGCCGATCCTGATCTGACGCCGTGGGTCATGACGATCTGCGGCGCCGTCGGCGTGTGTGTCGTGGCGGCCGGTTCGATGAATCTGTCGTCGGTGGCGGCCGCCCTGATCCGCCGGTGGGTGCAGCGCGTCGAGACCATTGCCGTCGTCGCCACCGTTCCGTGCCTCATTGGCTTGCTCGGTGTGTATGCCGACCTTCTTGAGACCTTCTAGGAGCCGGACGTGGACTCATCGGACCTACAAGCCCAGCAGTGGCAGGCCGACATGCTCGCTCAGTTGCGCGGTGCACCGCCGCTCGCCACCACTCACCCTCGCTCCCGGGTCGTCCCACCGACTGGGCCTGCGGAAGCGAATAGCGCGCGGCGTGAGGTCAGTAGCGACGGTGGCGCGTCGTCATACCGACCCGCCGGGCATATCACTGTCATACCCCAGCGCCCGCGAGCGCTGCACCGCAGGTTGTCTCATCGCCCCGCCACCTCGCGAGTGGGGCGCTTTGTGAGCCTTACGAAGACGGTGCTTGGTGGGGACGCCACGTCGACCGCGCACGCGGACGCGCTGGCCCGCCTGCAAACGCCAGTCCCGACCGGGCGACGCATCGTCGTCACGGGTGCTCACGGCGGGGCAGGCGCGAGCACGGTGGCACTGTTGCTGGCTGACGCCTTCCATACCTACCGCCCGGACGGCGTCGCTTTGCTCGATGC
>JBBSVB010000428.1:0-2025 GCA_038233875.1 Actinomycetales bacterium
CGGCGACGAACGGCGGTTGCTCTTCGGTTTCTTGGCTCATGCGCTCTCTTCTGGCTGGTGCTCTTCTACTACTTCATCGAACTCGCTCGGGGTGCCGTCGCGGGATTCCGCCTCGAACATCGACGCTGATGAGCGACCGCTGGGAGGCACGAACCGCAGCACCAACGGTGCCATGGCTTCTTCTTGGGTAAAGGCGATCGCGCCGTCGCGAAAGAGCTCCAGCAAGGCCAGGAATCGGGCCACCACGACCATCCGCGTGCCGGCGTCGGCGATCATCTCGGCAAAGGTCGCCTGCTCGAGGCGCTGCAACCGGCTGAGTAGCAGCAGCGATTGCTCGCTGACCGACACCGTGGCCGTATGCAGATGCGCCAGGCCCACGGTGGGCTTGGGGTCGGGGGTCAGGGCCCGGGCGGCAGCCATCGCCAACTGCTCCCCGCTGACGTTCATTACCAACTCGGGCAGCAACGCGGCATACCTTGCTTCGACCCCGACGTCGCGGGGCCAGATGCGCCCTTGGGCGTCCATCCGTTCGGAGAAACTGGCGGCGACGTCTTTGAACGCGCGGTACTGCAGCAGCCGAGCAAAGAGCAGATCCCTGGCTTCGATCAGCTCAAGGTCTTCCTCAGGCTCGTCGCCGGTGCTCGGCAGCAACCGAGATGCCTTGAGGTCCAGCAGCGTCGCCGCGATCAGCACGAACTCCGAAGCTTGAGACAGATCCCAGGAGTCGGTCTGCTCGCCGGAGGTCGCGTCGATGGTGTGGGCCGCTTTGAGGTGAGCCACAAATTCGTCGGTGACCTTCGCCAGCGAAATTTCCGTGATGTCCAGCTTGTGCTTAGAGATCAGCCCGAGCAGCAACTCGAAAGGCCCGGAAAAAACGTCGAGGTGCACTTCAAACGGGGCAACCCGCCGGTTCAAAACCCCACCCGGGGTGGTCTGCTGCGCGGTCTGACTCACGCTCAGGGCGAGCCGCCGCGCGAGATGAGCTCGCGTGCCAACTGACGGTAGGCCTCGGCCCCGCTGTGGGTGCTGGCGTAGGACGTGATGGGCTCAGCGGCCAACGTAGCGTCCGGGAACTTCACCGTCCGCGAGATAACGGTGTGGAAGACGTTGTCACCGAAGTGGTCGACCACGCTGCGCACGACCTCCCGCGAGTGCAGGGTGCGACCGTCATACATCGTGGCCAAGATGCCGTCGAGGCCCAGGCCCGGGTTGAGCCGGTCGGTGATCTTCTCGATGGTTTCGACGAGGAGCGCGACGCCGCGCATGGCGAAGAACTCGCATTCCAAAGGAATCATCACCCCGTGCGCTGCGGTCAGCGCGTTGACCGTCAGCAGGCCCAGCGAGGGTTGGCAGTCGATCAGGATAACGTCGTAGTCGTCCATCACCGGGCGAAGCACGCGGGTCAGCACCTGCTCACGGGCGACCTCACCGACGAGCTGCACCTCAGCGGCCGACAGATCGATGTTGGCGGGCACAACGTCGAGGTTCGGGATGCGGGTGTGCTGGATGACGTCACCAATGGTGTGCCCGCGCTCGACCAGCAGGTTGTAGATCGTGACGTCCAGTTCGTGGGTGCGAATGCCCAAACCCACCGACAACGCACCCTGCGGGTCGAAGTCGACGACGAGCACCTTGCGGCCGTATTCGACTAGCGCCGCACCCAGGTTGATGGTGGTCGTCGTTTTGCCGACCCCGCCCTTCTGATTGCACATCGCGATGACGCGCGCCGGGCCGTGAGAACTCAACGTCGGGGGTATGCCGAAGTCTGGGAGAACCCGTCCTGTGGGGCCCTCTTGGCCTGATCCGGCCAGTTCGGTGCCTGGGAGTCGGTCGTGCTCTGCTCGAGCCCGGCCCGCCGAGTTCGCGGTGTTCGCCTCGGATGTCACGTGTGTCTCAGCCCTGTCCATAGAAGAGGTCGGCCTCCCGCCGATCGGTTCGACCCTAACTGCCTCACCGACCAAGGGCTACCTGCCCCGCGGGTGGGATTGTGCATACACCTCGCGTAGGTGCTCGGTTGAGACATGA
>JBBSVB010000429.1:0-2014 GCA_038233875.1 Actinomycetales bacterium
GATCCTTGGGTAGATTACTCACGCCTGCTCCTCTAGTCGCCGTGGGGTTCAGGCTACCCCAGAGACCCGACGGATGAACTCGTACGAGATGACACTCGGTGTCACCGTGTTCCAGTTGGACTCCGCGAAGCCGATGTGTGTTGGCTCGAAGGCCCACGTTGAAGCGGTGGTTCCAAGAATCCAAGAAACCCCGTCAGGGGACACATCACCCCGCCATGTTGTGGACGAGAGGCGGACGATGCGCTGGTAGATGGGCGACGCCTGATATCCGTTGATGGTGTCGGTCCCCACATTCGTATCCCCACCCCACGAGATCAACGATCTCATGCCGAGAGAACCGTTAATCCCCCACCGATGATAGAGTTGGTTGCCTGCACCCGACAATCCGCTCGTGGAGAAGACTAGCCCCGCCATTCGGTTACTCGTGTTCCCCCGAAGCCACGGGGAGAAGGCGGTGACGATGCCGTCGCCTACGGCCAGCGGTGTGCTCAGGAGGCGAACCAGACCGTGGTGACGGGTGGTCGCACCGTCGGCCGTGCCCGACCCTACGCCGGTCTCCGGGCCGTACTTGACGGACAGCACGTCTGCGGCCTCGACGTACCGAGGCCGAGCGAGTGAAGGTAGCGCGGGGATGGAGGCGTGTGCTGCGATCACCCATGCCGGGTCGATGACGTTGTCATTGAACTCGTCGATCGAGACTTCCATAGGGCCGACGGTCCATCTGCGGTCCTTCGGTAGACCGGGGACTACTGCTTCATTCGTCGTCGCAACCCACAGCCCCACAGTCGCATCCCACGCCAGGATCTGCCCGTCGACCAGAGTGGCGACATCTACGTCGTTCATGTCTGACAGGTTCTCAATGCCAGGAGCGGACTCTGAGGGCGGCGCTGGCCGGGTCCTGCCCTGTCCCGACTTGAGCGACCCGAAGCCCTTGTTGACCGTGCTGATGCCTCCACGGTCCAGCGTCTTCTTGACCTGGACGATGGGCGGGTCGAACGGGTTATTCGCCAAGGAAAGTCACCTCGAAGTCGATGGGGTTCTCAGGGCCGATCTTCCAGGATACGCTCTCGATCTTGAGGATGTGCATCACGTTCCGGTCGTCCTCAACACCGACGAGATCGCAGTAGGTGAAGTCATCGAAGAGGCGGTGATCGTCGTCCACGTTGTACGGGAACTTGACGGTGCGCTGCTTGACCTGACCGGCCCGCTCGTCCCTCGTCATGTTCGCGACCTGCTGCGCGTACGACGAGTCACCCTCGAAGCCGTCGATCCACGCCTCGCGTGCCAACGCCGAAGCGGTAGACGGCCCCTGCGCCTGCACGATGAAGTTCGTGTCGGTCTGCGCCCACACCCGCGTCAGCATTTCTCGGGTCGTCCGGGACAGGTCGTGGGCCATCTGGTGACCACCGAGCCAGAACCGCACCTCGGAGGAGCGGTTCAGCCCGAAGCCCGTCTGAGACACCTGCAACCGGAACCCCGGCAGCATCCGGAACTCCCAGCCGTAGGCCTCGCTGAATCGCTGTACCAGAGACAGGAGAGTCTCGCCGGGGCTGACCTCCTGCACGTCGTTGTCCAGCCATGCGTTGCCGAACGAGTCTAGCGCCCCGTCGAAGAGGGGGATCAGGAAGGGTAGGATGCCCCGCGCCTGACACCGTGCCAGACTTTCCAGGAAGACCAGAGCGGCTTTCCTCGGTTGGTCGCTGGCGTAGAAGTCGACCTGCGTGATGTCGGACACCGAGGGGAAGTACTTCGCCACCCCACCCGATGCGAGGCCGGACACCGACGGATAGTAGTCGGATGTGCCGTTCCGCACGGAGGAGGTCTTCAAGGCGAGGCCGGGGTTGTCGGCCGGGTCCACAGGCGGGTCTGCCTCAGGGTCTCCGACGAACGCACCTGTGTACTCAACCCGCCACTTCAGCACACCCCCGTCAGAGGTGCGAGTGACGCTCAGATCGGCGCTGGTGATAGCCGCCACCCCGGCCACGATCGCCGACTTGAAGTCTGCGGCGGACGC
>JBBSVB010000430.1:0-2010 GCA_038233875.1 Actinomycetales bacterium
AATCCCACGACTCCAGTGGTACCTCCACTGGTCCTTCGCCTGCGTGCGGCACCATCGAATCCTGACCACCGGACCGGGGTATCTACTCGACGCCTCTCGCCAGGAGAACAGCCGCAGCACGCATCTCGGCACCCTCATCCTTGACCCCCATCACCCTGCGATCACCACACAACGGATATTGGACGCGGTGTTCGATCACCCTTCGCGCCCTGTGGAATCCCTTGGTGCCAGTCGTGGCGCGTGGGTCTACCTACGCGACATGGCGGCACTGACACGCATGGCGCTCATCTCCGGTCGAACCCCTCAATCCACGCTCGCACCGCACATCCAGGCCCCCGACGGCGCATGGGCGAAGATCCTCGGCGAGGCCGGGGTCGGCCCTACGACGAGACCTCCAAGACGTCTTCAAGAAGCTACCCAGCGTCCGGGACTCATGGCATGGGCAGTGACGCTGGCACGGCAGACGCTCGCGGCACCTTCCCCCGAGGCTGCCGCCGGAACCCTCTCGTGGCTCCCCGCCGAGGCCCGCGACGGTGCTGTCAGTCAAGCACGCTCCAGACAACTATCGTGGCCACTCGTCAGGGCACTGGACGCATCCACACCCCGAAGGCGCTACGGCGGACTCGTCGTCTACCGGTTCGGCCTGTCCCGATTCAACGAAGACGGATCGCGTCGCAGCCCCTTGGACGCCGCCAAGATCCCTGCATCGTGCTGGGAGTCCGTGACCCAGTACTCGCCGCTGGACTCAACCGGCGAGATAGGGGCGGTGGCAGCGTCGACCGCACTCCTCGCGATCGCTGCCCAGGGCGGAGTCACCAACGCAATTGCCCGCATCGGGCAACCGCACCTCGCGGCCCGGGTTCGAGACGACTGGCACAGGACGTTCGACTACGGAGATGACCCGTACTTCGACATGCTGCTGAGCCTGCATGCTGCTCTCGTCGAGGGTGACGTGCCGATCAACTACGCCCGGCGTCGCAGAGCCTTTGCCACGCCACCCCAGATCGGGAACCGCACGGCACGGCACGTCGCTCGCGAATTGGATCTCCGGATCACAGATCGACTAGCACGCCACGTGTCGTGGTACGTCTACGAACTGTTGAGCGGCTCGAATGTTCTGCTCTCGCCCTATCTTTTGGACCTGTGGGCGGCCCACCGCATCGCTTACCGTAAGCAACGCGCCATATGGAACGTAGCCCAGCCACCTGCGCTGGTAAGGGTTGCCGAACGTGAACTCCTGCGGCTGCGCATCGACGAACCGGTGACGTGGCAGCCCGTCCAAGACGCTAAGAGTGGCCTTTGGACTTTTGCGCCTCCCGCTCCCCACCTACTGCCCGGATGGAACCAGGGGAGCCGTGTCATGCGCGGCCACGCGCGGCCAAAACGCGAGGACCTGGCCGGGTACGCACTGGACGAAGCGGTGGCACTGGCCGCACATGGCAACACCGGGACCGCGCGGATCATCGCGCGACGCTTGAACCGATTCGCCGCACTCGCCGCCGAAGGATCGCTGAGGGCCGGCGCGCGTTCCATAGGCATCTCCGGCGCCTCACTCAGTGTGCAGATGGCTGCTCTCGAACGAGACCTGGCATGCGTTCTCCTCGATCGGTCCGGCTACACGATCAGCCTGACAGCCGAGGGGCGCCAACTCCTACGCCTGATCGAGCGGAGCCGACGCGAACTGGTCCAAGCGGCCGAGCGGCGGGGTCGCAACTACCCAAGGCAGGGGGACGCCCATGCCTGAGCCGATGCCAGCACCGATCGACTCCACGATCACCGTGGTCGCACCACTCGTCGTCGGTCTGACGTGGCAAGGCGAAACCATCGAGGGCACACCCGTGGACGAGAACGGCCTCCCGACGTTCGCAGCGCTGCCGGTGCCCGGCACCATCACGCTGATCGACCAGCACGGCCGTGCCGCTGCTTCCTACGAGGTGCCAGACCTTCCACGGGCACTTCGGGAGTTGGCCAGTACACCCGCGGCATGGCTTAACAGTCTGAGACTGCCCA
>JBBSVB010000431.1:0-1957 GCA_038233875.1 Actinomycetales bacterium
CAGGCCGACGCCGGCAGCGACCGCATCCTTGATGCTGTGCCGAGGTAGGGCGGTGCCCTTCACACGCACGGTGCCTTCGTCATACGGATCGGCTCCCGCGATAGCGCGTAGCACCTCCGTGCGGCCGGCGCCCACCAAGCCGGCGAGCCCGACGACTTCGCCGGCATGCACAGTCAGGTCGATCTTGTCGTAGTGCCCCTTGTAAGAAAGGCCGTCTACTTCCAGGAGAGGTTCGCCCAGGGGCGGGGTACGGCGGGGGAAGAGCTGATCGATGTCGCGGCCAACCATGAGCCGCACCAGGTCCGACTCAGGGGTGTCGGCGGGCACCTCGTCCACGAAGGCCCCGTCCCGCAACACGGTGACAGAGTCGCCGATTTCGGCGATCTCGTCCAGGTGGTGACTGATGAAGACCATACCGACGCCGCGCTCGCGCAACTGACGCATCACTCGGAAGAGATCTTCGATCTCCGATCGGGTCAGGGCGGCCGTCGGTTCGTCCAGGATCAGGATGCGAGAGTCCACGCTGAGTGCTTTGGCGATCTCGTCGATCTGTTTGCGGGCAATGCCCAGGCTGCCGCACGGTTTGTCCAGATCGACGTGTAGGCCGATTCGGTCCAGCGCGTCCTTCGCCATGCGGCGCATCTGCGCCCGATCGACCAGGCCGAAGCGGCGTGGGGTGCGGCCCAAGGTGACGTTTTCGGCCACGGACATGGACGGTACGAGGTTGAGCTCTTGATGGATCGTGGAGATGCCGAGGGCCTCGGCGGCAGCCGTGTTGTTGATGCGGACCCGAGCGCCATCGACGTAAATCTCACCGGATGTGGGTTCGTGCACGCCAGCAATCATCTTGATCAAGGTCGACTTGCCGGCACCGTTTTCGCCGAGCACCACTTGCACGTGTCCGGGTCTGACCGGCAGGTTCACGCCGTCCAATGCGGTGACCTGGCCGAAGACCTTGCGGACGTTGCGCAGTTCAAGGACCGGCGGTTGACTCACGAATCACTCCTCGAGAGCGTGGGGGTGCAGGAAGTGAGGACCGTGCGGATGAGCTGAAGTGTCCGAACTGTGAGCGGGGCAATCACGGGTCTTTGCGTCAATGAGCCATAGTGAATCATGGCCACGGAACGGCGTCAACGAGTCGGCGCTGATCAGGGCGCGGGTAGACCGGAAAGGGCACGTGTCATCCGCTTGAGCCCCGGATAGCGTCTACGGCATTCTGGGCGGTGAGCATTGGGTTTCGGACGCGCCCATAGTGGGCGAAATGGGCGCGCTGGGTCAGCATCACCGGGGGAATGGCCCTATTTGATTTTTGCTGCTGTGATGAGGCTGCTCGTGGCCGTTCAGGTACGCGCTGATCGCTACACAGCGCTTAGTCGTAAACTTCTCGATGGTGGAGCTCGGTTTACTTTCTAGTTGTCCTGCACGCGAATACGCGAACACCGGGTCGGTCGGCGTGTCGCGGGCGCACCCGGTGAGCCAACGGGGACGATACGAGGCATCGCGAATGACAAAGGTATGGCTGTCGCTCCTGCGCTGGCTTTCCTAACCGAGTGCGACTTCGGGTCTCCCCTGGAGTCGTGCTCCTTTGCGTCCTTAGGTCCGTTGTTCCTGAGGTCATCGCCAACCACCAGTGGCCGCGGGCGAGGCGTCTGTGGAGGCAGCCAGACGCGCCACTTTTACTTGGGCCAGGTCTGGCTTCTGAGCCTTTCTGTTGTGTCGCCAGTTGTGCAACGTGACGCAAGTATGGGCGTCGGCCCTTTAGGCTCGGCACGTGTTCGTCCCCGTCAAACCCGAGGCCATCCGTCATGCCCGCGAAACGGCGGGTCTGACTCAGCATCAATTGGCGCGCGAGATTGGCATCGCAGGCGGCGAGCGGATCTCGAAATGGGAACTCGGCACGGCGGTCCCTCGACTGCATATTGTCTCTGCCATGGCGCGCGTGTTGAACGTCGACCTG
>JBBSVB010000432.1:0-1948 GCA_038233875.1 Actinomycetales bacterium
CAGCCTTACGCGGGTCGGCGCCTTCGCCCATCGCGGCCGAGCGCACGTGGTATTCGTCCGACCCGTCCTGACGGTTCAGCAGTTGCGAGGAGATGACGATCGGTGCGTTGCCGTCGAGGAGCTCGATGTCCATCGTCATCACGGCGAGGTGGCGAGCGGTGACGCTGACCATCCGGGTGGTGGAGACTTTGACCCGAAGCCCTGCGCTGGTGCGCCAGATCAACTCGCGGCGCAAGATGCCGTCCTTGAAGGACAGTGTGCGGCCGTAGGTCTCCAGGTCGGCGATGTCGAGCAGCAGCGGCTCGTCTTCGATGTAGATCTTGATGACCTTGGCGTCCGGCACGTTGATCAGCGTCTGGCCCACGCGCGCCAGACCAAAGGCCTCTTCGGCGTGGTGAATAGGCCACGTCTCGTGGAATCCGTTGACGAAGGTGCCGTGCGTGTGAGTGTCTCGACCTTCTTCAGGGTTGCCGCGCATACCCAGGTATCCGTTGGCCACCGCAAAGAGCGTCTCGGTCGTGCCAAGGTCCTCCCGACTGTGGACATCCTCGACCAACGCCCACTCATCGATCGGGAAGCGGGACCGGTCTATCGGGTCGAGAGCAACCGGCGGCACATGGGGGGAGGGGTATTTGTGTCCCATCAGATCAACTCTGCCAGGTCGGAAACGACCACTTCTGCCCCGTTGCTCATCAACGCCTCGGTTCCTGCTCCGCGGTCCACGCCCACGACGAGCGCGAACTCGCCCGACGCACCTGCCTGCACGCCAGAGATGGCATCTTCGAACACGACGCACCGCCCGCTATCGATGCTCAGCTGCTGAGCGGCATACGTGTAGGTGTCGGGAGCGGGTTTGCCAGCGATGCCCTTTTCGGCGGCAACGCCGCCGTGCACGACGACGGGGAAACGGTCGGCAATACCTGCGGCGGCAAGCACGTCGGGCGCGTTCTTGGACGAAGAGACCACCGCCATGGCGATGCCAAGGGTTTCCAGGTGGTCGATCAGCTGAAGCGAGCCGGGGTAGGGGGCGATGCCGTCACGCGCCAGCACCGCAGTGAAGACCGCGTTCTTGCGGTTTCCCAAAGCACAGACGGTGCTCTGCCCAGCCTCGTCGCTTGGGTCGCCAAAGGGCAACTCGATGTCGCGCGAGGCGAGGAAGGACGCAACGCCCTCATACCGGGGCTTGCCGTCGACGTAGTCGAAGTAGTCCTGGTCGCTGTAGGCGCGCTGGTCGGGGAGATCGGCCAAAAACTCAGTGAACATCTCCGCCCAAGCGTCCATGTGCACCTCTGCGGTGGGCGTCAGCACCCCGTCGAGGTCGAACAAGGCAGCGTCGTAGTCATCCCATTTCACGCAGGCAAGCCTAAGGGTCATCGTGCGGTGCTGATGACGGGCGCGCGGAGGCGCTGTGGACAACGCCTCGGGTATGTCGTGGTGGTGGCCTAGCGTGTGGCGCATGTCAGATCTGCGAACAGAAGGGCTGCAGGCGCTGCGAGCTCTGGTTGGCTCCGCGTCTGTTGATTTTCGGGAGGGGCAGTTCGAGGCGGTCGAGGCGCTCGTAGCCCAGCGTTCACGGGCCCTGGTAGTCCAACGAACGGGGTGGGGTAAGTCGGCGGTGTACTTCGTCTCGACGGTGCTGCGCCGGGCTGCCGGGGCCGGACCGACCATCATCGTGTCCCCACTGTTGGCGCTGATGCGCGACCAGATTGCGGCTGCGAACCGCGCTGGAGTGCGGGCCGTCACCATGAACTCGGCAAACGCCACGCAGTGGGAAGAGGTTCGGGCGGCCCTGGTGGCCGACGAGGTGGATGTGCTGTTGGTCAGCCCAGAGCGGCTCAACAACCCGCGGTTCCGCGCTGAGCAACTGCCGGACTTGGCGGCCCGGTGCGGCCTGCTCGTGGTCGACGAAGCCCACTGCATCAGCGACTGGGGCCATGACTTCCGGCCC
>JBBSVB010000433.1:0-1942 GCA_038233875.1 Actinomycetales bacterium
CCACGTCACGGTGGACGGGTCGAAGGTGTCGCCCTGCTCGAATGGGTTCATCTGTCTGCTCCTCTGGTCGGTTGCGGCGAGTCTAGCGTACGTTTGAATCTTTGAGATAGTTGTAGGCGGTGCTGCGTGAGCACCCATACGTCGTACGAAGGAGAGATACCTGCTCGGCGCGAGGCTCCCAGCATCCCTTTGAGGCGGCTCGCGGGAGATCGACGTGCTTGGCAAAGCGGAGAACTTCACCCGGCGTCGGCAACGTGTCGAAGCATAGCGGCTTCAAGATCACTCCTCTCGCGGTAGGACTGGAGGATTACTTCGTCCACCGTAGCGGGGGCAACGGTCGTCCAGAAAGTTACATTACGAGTCTGCCCCTGCCGGTCGAGCCGAGCGCGGGCCTGCTCGATGTCGTCGCGCTGGTTGGGCAGCGAGGCGAAGATGGCGTGGCTCGCCGTGACCAGTTCGTTGACCGCGAGGCTCATCGTCTTGGTCTGCGCGACGAGCACAATGCGCGCCGGGTCCGTCGAGCCGAAGCGGTGGCGGATCTCAGCCCGCTCGCGGTTGCTGGTGTCGCCGCTGATCTGCACGACCTCAGTCCCGGTCTGCGCGAGCCTCTTGACGAGCAGGTCTATCTCCGGGCGGAAGTGGGCGAACACGACAATGCGATCCTCGCCAGCGAGGGTGTCGTGGACGAGCGAGCGGACAACGCTGGCCTTGCTCTCACCGATGACGTGCATGGTCCCGGTGTCGTCGGGCAGGTAGCCGCTCGTGATCTGGCGCAGCCTCATCATCTGCGCGAGCCTGTTGGGCACCGAAGCCAGCGCGCCTGCCGAGAGCGCTACCGCGAGGGACTTCTTCATCTCGCGGTAGGCCTTGGTCTCTGCGGGGGTGAGGTCGACGCGGACCACCGAGTCGATGACGGGCGGCAGGTCGAGAGCGTCCGTCTTGCGGGCCACCGAGGAGTTGAGAGCCATCGTGTCCTGCAACTGGTCGAGGTTGATGAAGCCCTTGACCTCCTTGCCCATCCACCCGCCCATGACGGCGTACTTCCCACGGAACTGCGTGAAGGTGGCGGGGCGACGAGAGCCGTCGGGGAGCAACTGCCCGAAGGCGGTCGGCTCGAGGAACCGCCACTGAGCGAACACGTCGAGCGGCGAGTGCGGCATCACCGTGCCGGTCAGGATCATGCGACGGCGGCACAGGGGCGTGAGCCGGGCGAGCGCCCGCGAGGTGTTGCTCGTCGGGCCCTTGATGCGGTGGCTCTCGTCCACCACGATCAGGTCCGGCGCGTAGTCCTTGACGGCCTGCACCATGAGGTCGGCCATCGTCCGGCTGCCGCCCTTGGTCAGACTGGCCCGCGAGCCGAACGTGTCGAGGTTGACCGCGAGCAGCGTGAGCCGCGACGTGTCGTGGATGCCCTTGCGCTGCACGGTGGCGAACGAGCGGCGAGCGCCCGTCTCGTAGTCCCCCCGGCCCCGAGCAGCGAGCACCTCGGCGCGCTGGCGGATCGAGCCGCCCAGCGCCTCGGCATGGACGCTGATCTGGTCGGCCACGAAGGTCTCTGCCTGCTCGATCCATGTGTCCACCGCAGCGAGCGGTGCGATGACCAGCACGCGAGCCTCAGCGGTCGGAGACTTGAGCGCGAGCAACGAGGCGTAGTCGAGCGTGGTCGCAGTCTTGCCGGTGTTGCTCACCGAGAACGTGCCCGCGATGAACGTGTGCGGATCGTCAGCAACAGTCACGTCGAACACCTCCTCCTCGCCCCACTCGATGATCGAGGCAACTCGGATTTCTGCCACCTGTTCGAGAACGTGTCTGCCCTTGCTCACCTCGGCGTGGAGTCGGTGATGCTCCGACTCCGTCATGACGCGAAGATTCCGTGGGTCGTTGTTCTGCGGATTGTGGTCGATGTGATGCACGTGAAGCGCCGGGTCGAGATAGGTGAACC
>JBBSVB010000434.1:0-1902 GCA_038233875.1 Actinomycetales bacterium
CGCTCTCCCCTGCTTCTGGCCCAGGCGCCGCTGCCGTGGCCGCGTTGGGTGTTACTCGGGCGAAGACCGATCTCTTCCCAGCGGGCGAGCGTCATCCCGCGCAGGGTGGCTACCTCTAGTCCGGTTGCTTGGGCCAGCCCACGCAGGTCGTCGTCGGACAGGTCACGGACGACGGAAAACTGGGGGTACCGAGGCAGCCCCAGTCTCGCCTGGAGCCCGGACGGGGCGATGCAAAGAGTGTCTGCCAAGCGCCGGATCCAGGCGTCGAGAGGCTCGTCCGGCAATGGTTCGGGAGCGTAGGCGAGTGGCCGAACCTTCGTTCCCGGAGTCACAACGCCATCTCCCGCAGGCAAGGCACGGGAGGTACTGGTGGGAGACTCGCGTCGAGACGCTGCGCCGAGATGTCGCCGTCAGCGTGGATCGCCAGGACCGCAGCGTTCTTCAGGGTCTCCAACATGGTTCCGGGTCGCCCCTCCGAGCGGATGGCGAGTTCGGCCAGAATGGTGGAGTCGTTGAGACCCGTGGTCCGGAGTCCTTCGACGCGGCGCATCCGCCTTCCGAAGGCGGTGACGAGTTCCTTGATCTGAGCGACGCCTTGCGGGCCGGTAAGTCGCTGCAGCGACACCATGTCGTGTCTTCGACGCAACTGTCGAGCCGTGTCGTTGTTCACTCCCCAGTCGCGCAGCAGGGCGGAGGCGCCAAGATCGACGCCGACGAAGACGAACGGCACGGACAGGTGCAGCAGATTGCGGAGGTTGTCGGTGACCGTCGAGGCACCTGCCGACTTGCGGCGGAACATCTGGCCTTCGTCGACGACGATGAGCCGAGTCCCGAGTCGCGGCAGGTTTTTCTTGAGACGCTTGAGGACCTCGTGTTCCTTGCCCTCTGTCGGTAGGCCGAGGAACTCACAGATGTCTCGTAAGAGGTCCAGGGTCGAGGGCGAGGTCGCCACGACGTACACGTAGGGGACGTGGAGGGCGCCGGTGTCGGCGCGTTGATACCAGCGGTCCGGCTGGGCCATTGCCCGGCGCAGCAGGATGGCGGTGATCGCTTCACTCTTACCGATGGTCGATTCCCCATCAACGGCGAGCCACCGGGCATTCAGGGCGACGTGCCGTTTGAGGAGTCGGTCGATGGCCTCCTCGATGGCCGCGTCTTGCCGTGTGGGGACGTACTGGAAGTGAATCCAGCGCTCCAGCGCGACCGAGTCTTTGGGCGGGTCACAGGTGCGCCCCTCATGCAGCCGCACCCAGTGCTGGGGTGTTTCGAAGTTCAGGTCTTGGTTCACCACGGCTCGTCGTCCGTATCGGTGTCGAGGTCGGAGGCGGTGATCGACAGTGTTTCGAGGTCGCGCAGGTCCCAACCACCGGAGGAGACCTCGAAGGTGCGGACTTCCGACGACGGGGTGGGTGGCGGAGCCGGGTGCGGCGCTGCTTCGTCGGCGTCCTTGATGCGTAGGAACTCTTCGATGAGGTAACTGCGCTCGACGGCGGTGTGGGTCTTGGTTGGTCGTCTGCTGCCTGGGATCTCCTTCAGGAGTGCCTCTTGAATGTCTTCGAACGGTCGAGCGCGGAGCCCGTCACCGCCGGGGGCGTAGAGGACGCGCCACTGGTGGGTGTTCGGTTCGTTCCAGAAGATCCGGCTGGTGTCGTACGGGTCCATGTGGAAGGTGAGTCGCTGGCGCGTCCCGCCTGACGCGGAGGCGTGTACGACGAGGTCCTCGTAGTCCTCGCACCAGTAGGCGACCTTGTCCCAGTCGACTCCTCCGTCGCTCGGCACGCGGGCGATTGACGGCAAGAACCGCATGAACAGTTCCGGGTAAGGATGGAGCCGCGTCGGGGTGCGACGAGCCAACGAGGAAAGGACTGCTTCGTTGGGGCTGAGGAAGCGCTTGACCTGTAG
>JBBSVB010000435.1:0-1895 GCA_038233875.1 Actinomycetales bacterium
CAAGACGGCAGGTGAGACGCCCACCCCCAACGGGACGGCGACGGCCCGTTCGACACCAACTGCACCCGCGCAGCGGCTCGCCCCAGTTGCCGTCAAAGGAGCGACGCTGACCGCCGCGGACCTCCCAGGCAACGACTGGGTGGCCGAGAGCGGCGAAAGCCTCTACCGCGTGGAGTCGAAGTCCTCAAAGCCTCGGTGCGAGACCCGCAGCGTCCTCACCTCCGGGCCGCAGCCAGCGGCCAAGGCCACGTACGATTTCATCGTCGCCCTCGCTTCCGGCACCGAGTACGTCGACGGGGTAGCGCTTGCCTACCGCAACGACGCAGCGGCTGCCGCCGCCGTGGCGCACTTCGTGCAGATGGCTCGGTCCTGTCGCAGCTGGACTAACGGCGGCCTCGACGGAACTGGGTTTCTCAACAAGCAGAGCGTGGAGAGGGCTACATGGGCGACGAGCGCCACGCTCATCCGCAGCGAGACGTCCGCGACCGGTATGGCTGACGTACCTGCCGTGCTCGGCGCCACCGCCCTGACCCGGAAGGGAACGGTCGTGTCCATCGTGCGTGGCGTCTTCCCTCCCGGGACCGACCGCGGCGTCGTGGGTCTGCGGGAGCTAACGAACCTGTCCGACCTGCTCGCCAGCCGCGGCGCCGGCACCTAACGCTCCGGCCGGAAGAGAGGCAGCGCGGCCCGGCACGCTCGGGTTCGCGGTGCAGCGCCCTACCCAGCAAATTCGACTAGTTACTTGCCATCGACTCAGCATCCAGTCGTAAGGAGTGCGAATTTCCCGGACCTGTTCGGCGAGGTGCAGCGTAAATGAGCGAGACACACCAGGGAGATCGCCAACACGCATCCCGCCGCACGCGGCGAAGTGACGAACATCCTCTGAGATCGCCCTAGCCGCCCAACTCGCGGCGAAGTGACTGTGCCCCCGATGGGCCCGAACGAAGCGCAGCGGACCACAAAGGGTTCCAGAAGTTGAGGCCTGAGGAACTTCCCTCTGTTGGTGAGCGGCGTCGGATCTCGAGGATGCCGAACGTCGGCGGATTTACGGCCTCGGAGTAGGCTCGACCGAGCCTTCACTCGAAAGGCCCGAGCGCCTCGATCGGACCTGCCGTGCGCAACAGAATCATGCCACGTACTCTGCTGCCCGTGGAGCATACGGAAGGTGCAGCGTCGTGGTTGCCGGATCACCAACTGCACGTAGCCGCAACAATTGCCCACATCGACGCGACGCTTCAACGCCTCGGCGAAGTGCTACACGACTACCTGCGCCCTCCTGGGCCCCTGGAACTAACCAATGTGGCAGAAGGCAATCTCTGCCACGTGGTGGTCACGAGCATTGCGCCGCTGCCCCCAGCCGTCGCCCACTTGGCGGCTGACGCGATGACTCAGATGCGGGCCGTGATTGAGCATACCCTTTACGCAGAGGTCGAAGCCGACCTCGGACGACATCTCGCACTGGATGAGGGGCGCCGCATCGAGATGCCAGCGACGACTTCGGCAAAAGACTTCACCGCATGGCTATCAAATCGCAAGCGCTTCGACATCACGCCACTACGCGAGGGGTCTGCTCTCGTCGAACGCATTCGTAGCCTGCAGCCTTACCAACGCCTGAAGAACACGGACGGCCATCCCCTGCGGGTGCTCGCGGAGCACACGAATCTGGCCAAGCACCGGACACCCGCAGTTGCCACCGTACGCCTTGCGCGCGTGAGTACTTGGCCCCCAGGGGATGAAGAGATTGTCCTAGGCGAGGGAGAGGCCGCTCTTGCCGCTGGCTCCGTGGTCGCCACTGGGCCATTGCACAAACTGGTGCCCTTGGATATCTGGCCAATGGTCGGTATTCGCCGGCCACATTCGGGCGAATGGCTCGTGCTGATGAAGGAGTTGGGTTC
>JBBSVB010000436.1:0-1877 GCA_038233875.1 Actinomycetales bacterium
ACGCCGCCAGCGCCGAGGGCAAAGACATCAAGCACCAAGGCGAGTTCTTCACCAGGGAAACCACGCGCATGTGGACTATGCCCGAGCAGGCGCCGCCCGTCTTGGTCGCCACCGCTGGGCCGATTAACGCGAAGAAGACCGGCAAGTATGCCGACGGCATCATCACCGTAGGGGCCCCGCTGGAGAAGATCTCGGGGCTGTTCGACCGCTTCGCACAGGGGGCCCGAGAGGTCGGCAAGGACCCGGATGTGATGCCGAAGGTGCTGCAGGTGCACCTGTCCTGGGCCCCCACCGACGAAGAGGCGCTGGCTAACGCGATGAGGGAGTGGCCCAACGGCGGGATGAAGTTCGCCAAGGCCGACATCCGATCACCACACGACTTTGCCGCCATGGCCGCGCTAGTGCGTCCCGAGGACTTCGAGGGCCGGATGGTGATCTCTTCTGACCCGGACGTGCACCGAGCGCACCTGCAAAAGTATGTGGACCTGGGCTTCGACCGGATCTATCTGCACAACGTCGGCCGCAACCAACGCGAATGGATCGACGTTTTCGCCAAGGATGTCCTGCCGAAACTGCGTCGCTAGTCCTTGCTGTCCCAGGAGTCGTCTTTGTTGTCCCAGTTGTCGTCAGCCTCATCCCACTCTTTGGTGCGCTCCGCCGCCTTCTCCAGCGCACCCTGCGCTTCGGCCTCGGTGTCGTAAGGCCCTAGAAGGTTTTCGCTGCGGGCCCGATCCGGGTCGTCGTGTGACTCCACCGATTTTGAATCCACGTTGAACCAGTACTTCATCTCACACTCCGCATCGTCGATGTTCAGCGAGAGCCGGTAGACCCCGGCCTTTAGACTCCACCGTATGGCTTCAGCCCCTACTGCGTCGCGCAGCACGACCGCTTCCACCGACGCCGTCCGTCCGGGTCGGGTAGGCCCCATGCGAGCGGTTCCAGCCGACATACCCCGCCCTGAGTATGTGGGCCGCCCGGGTCCGGTGCCTTTTACCGGCTCTGAGGTCAAGGACGCCGAAACGATCGAGGCTATGCGGATCGCGGGCCGGGTTGCTGCTCAAGCGTTGAAGGCGTGCGGCGAGGCCATGGCCCCCGGGGTGACCACCGCCGAGATCGACCGCGTCGGCCACGAATTCTTGCTGGACCACCATGCCTACCCCTCCACGCTGGGCTACCGCGGGTTCTCGAAGTCCTTGTGTACGTCCGTCAACGAGGTCATCTGCCACGGAATCCCAGACGATCGGCCCCTGGAGGACGGCGATATCTGCAACGTGGACATCACCGCATACATCCACGGGGTGCATGGCGACAACAACGCAACCTTCCTCGTCGGTGATGTCGACGAAGAGTCTCGGCTCCTAGTGGAGCGCACACAAGAGGCCCTGCGCCGGGCCATCAATGCCGCCAAACCCGGTCGCGCGGTCAACGTCATTGGGCGTGTGATCGAGTCGTATGCCAAGCGGTTCGACTACGGGGTCGTGCGCGATTACACCGGCCACGGCGTCGGTCAGACCTTCCACTCCGGGCTGATCATCCCCCACTACGATGCACCCGAGCACGACATCTTGATTGAGGAGGGCATGACGTTCACCATTGAGCCCATGCTTAACCTCGGCACGCCCGAGTGGGACGAATGGGACGACGGCTGGACCATCGTGACGGCCGATGGTCTGCGATCGGCCCAGTTCGAACACACCTTGTTAATCACCGCGACCGGTGCCGAGATCCTCACGTTGCCCTGACCATCTCCTGGTCATCTGGACCTGCACCATCGAGACGTGCACCATCCTGATCCGCGTTCATCCGACCCATGAAGGAGCACTCCATGTCCAAAGACCATGTGCTAGGAATCGACATCGGCGGCAGCGGAATCAAGG
>JBBSVB010000437.1:0-1875 GCA_038233875.1 Actinomycetales bacterium
ATCGCGGTGGTGCGTGCCGTCATTGCCGACCGTGCTCACGGCGTTGTTGACACTGCTGCAGCGGATCGGTAACGGCCCACGACAGCGTCCACGAGTCGCTCGTGGACTCCAAGGGGCTCGGTGACTACGTCAGCGTCCAACCCCTTCGCCTTCGAATGGAAGTGGCCGGTGGCTAAGAGGTAACTCAGCACCGCGACGCCGCTGCCGTTTTCGGTGCCTTGCATGTCATCCAATACTTCGGCTGCGCGCGGTCCTGGCCCGGTCATGAAGCCTGCCCGCACCGGCTTTCCCCAACATGCAGCCAACACTGCAGCGGTGCACAGGACTTCCTGGCGGGCCCGGGCGTCAGAGGACCCCGCGGCGGCGAGCATCCCAGAGTCAATCTGCGCCCCCTCGTTGGACTCTAGTTTTTCGTTCAGCCGGTCCAGCAGCACGTCGACGACCTCGGGCGTCACTCCGAGGGCTTTGGTTGCGCTGGCACCTCCCCCGGCGCGGGCCATCGCCGCAGGTATGTCGCTGCGCACGTGAAAACCACTGGTCAGCAGGTAAGGCACCACGACGGCATCGGGGTGGGTCGCCAACACCTCGTCGGCGCTGGGCTCACACACATCGACAAAACCCACCGTCGTGACGACGTCCGGAAGACGCTGCGCCACGGCCCGACCGACGGCATACACCACCTCGCGGCCCTGGGGGTTGGCGGTGCCATGAGCCAGCATGACCAATGGTCGATTAATCATCCGGCCGCCTGACGGTCCCGGAGCACCCGGACCCGGTGGCGGTGCGTGTCGATCCGGCCCGATCTGAACGCCGAGGCAATGGAGGCTTTGACCGACACGGCTCGACGCGGATTACCCGACGCCGTGATCGCCACATCGATGGGTCCCGCCGCCGATTCGTGACGCAACCGGGCGGGGGTCACCGCCGATCCGCCCGCGCCGTGCGAGGCGTTGATGCACCAGGTGTGCGCGGCATCGGCATCACGGACCACCCACCCGTCGACCTGTGGGACGCCGGTGGCGGTGTGCACCAACCACGCCCCGGCCAGATCGTGAGCCCCGGCGTATCCGCGGCGCACCCACTCCAGCTCGCCGGCCGCGGCCATCGCCGCGAGGTCATCGCTGACCCACGGGCTAATGAGCCGCACTCGAGCCCCGCGCTCCACCAAGTCGCGCGCCCGCCGCGTGCCTACGGCCCCTCCACCGACCGCCACGACGAGCTTGCCAGTCAGGTCTAGACCGAACATCGTTGCGCCGTTCATGTGTGCAACCCGCACTCGGTCTTCTCGGTGCCGGCCCAGCGACCGGATCGTGGGTCCGCACCCAGCAGCGGGCGCAGCGTGCACGGCCCGCAGCCGATCGAGGAGTAGCCCTGCGCGAGGAGCGGGTTGACGGGCACGTTGTGCCGCTGGATGTAGGCCTCGACGTGGCCGTCGCTCCACGCGGCGATCGGGTTCACCTTCACCATCTCGTGTTTTTCGTCCCAGCTGACCAGCGGGGTATTCGCCCGCGAGGCGCTGTCGCTGCGCCGCAGCCCGGACGCCCAGGCTTGGTATCCCGACAGTGCTTGGCGCAGCGGCTCCACTTTGCGCATCCGGCAGCACGCTGCAGCGTCTCGACCAAACAGGTCCTTGCCGTGCGCTTCGTCTTGTTGGTCCACGCTGAGCTTCGGGGTGATGGACAAGACTCGCACCGGCAAGCGGCGCTGCACCTCGTCGCGCGTGGCCAGGGTCTCTTCGAAGTGATAGCCGGTGTCCAAGAACACCACCGGGGGTTGCGGCGCCGATCCGGTCGGGCGCACCCCTGCATACACCGTGGACGCGAGATGGGGCAGCACGGCGTCCGCCATGCTGCTGGCCACGGCCATTCCGTCACC
>JBBSVB010000438.1:0-1871 GCA_038233875.1 Actinomycetales bacterium
CGCCGGTCCACGCTTGAACTCACAGCATTTCCTCACGCACCACGAATGCCGGTGGGCGGAATCGCCGGGGGGGCGGCCTAGCCGCCCGACGGTCGGACCTTCCCTGGCCTAGAGACGGTGACGGCCTAGGTATGCCGCGGACCAGTGATCCGAACGAGCGGCCACGGCGCGCGCAGGGGTCGGGGTGATACGCATTAAGGCGGTGCCGACGGCCAGGAAAGCAAAGGCAGCAAGGATCAGCCACACGGAGTTGAATCCGGTCATGGCCAGGGCACCAGTTCCACCGGCGGCCAAGGGAGCTGAAGGATTGTTGTACATGATTACCACTTTCTTTCGCGGTTGAATGCCACATCGGCGTACGCCTTTGTGTGCACGGCTTGCAGAAACACGTCGATGATCAGTTCATACATAGAGGCGGACAGGACCATCTGCTGCCAACCTCGGTATCGGACGGTGAGGACGCGCTCCAGCACGAACACACCCGTGATCCCTATCCAGAACGGATGGATCGTGAGACCGCCACCGAGCGTCAGAGCCCAGACGATGGTGCCCAGGTAGACGACGGTCACGAGCAGACCCAAGAAGGTCAAGATCTGTCGGCCCCAGTAGCGCCACGTCACCGTGGTCAAGCCGTACTGCAGACAGTTCTCGACGGCCCCGCGCTTCCACCGCAGCCGCTGGTTCCACAGGTCGGCCCAGGACTCCATCACCTCGGTTACGAGCGTGCAGTCCGCGGGCGAGGCGATCTTGTGTCCCAGGTGGAGTAAGGCGAAGGACAGTTCGTTGTCCTCGGTCAGCACCGTGGTGTCGTAGATCCCGCCTTGACCGTCACCTGCAGGCAGCGCGCCAGCTCGTCGCGCGGCACTGACGTCACGCAGCGTGTGGGTGCGGAACAGGGCGGCCGTACCCGTCACGACCAGGCATTTCCCATTCATCCGCTGCACGTCGCGTGCGTATCTCGCGTATTCGTTGCGCTGCAGGTGACCGACAAATCCGCCGCCCCTGGTGCCCGCAAAGACGCCGCCGATCGCCCCGAAATCCGGTCGTGCGACCAGATGCCTCATCGAGTTCTCGATGAAGTCATCAGAGAGCACCGAATCGGCGTCCTGAGCCAGGATCAGATCATCGTCATCGAGGTGAGGCAGCAACCGCGCCAGAACCTGATTCAGTGCCCCCGCCTTCTTGTCGGTGTTGCCCACCGTCTCGATGACCGCAACGCCGGGAAAGGCGTGAGCCACCTCGACGGTCGCGTCGCAACTGTTGTCCGAGACAACCACAGTCAGGTCTGGCGGGCGAGTCTGGCCAGCGAGGGCACGCAACGTCTTGGCCAGCCCATTCTCTTCGTTGTGTGCCGGCACCACCGCCACCACGAATTGAACAGTCGGCTGGGTCGGGGCCACTAGCAAAGCTCGCGACTGAACAAGAGTGGTCATGGCATGTTTGCTTTCTAATGATGGCGTGGATTCCCCCAACTCCCCTGCGTTTCTTGGCTATTCAGCACACGAACGAGGCGGTTGGTTTTGCTTACTCTTTACCTGGGCTTTACTGTCTCATGAGAAGGTCAAGAACGCAAAGTCTAAGCAAAGAGGGGACTTCTCCGGGTGCTTTCCACAGCCGCATCGAGAGGGGGTAAAACTAACCATCCAAGAGTCTTTTTGTTGGTTTCTTTGGTCTTTTGCATTGCGCCGCAATGATGCTCGTTACGAATCCCCTGCCCCTTAGGCGCAGTCGACCGGCACGCCACAGGATCGTTGTGTAGAGGAAAAGTTTGACTTCCCACTGCGCACGCCTGAGCTGGCCTCTCCATGCCGCGTCCCGAAAGTAGTGCAATGTCTATCCCGCGTTCTTCACACGTTGCTGCAATGCTGACC
>JBBSVB010000439.1:0-1838 GCA_038233875.1 Actinomycetales bacterium
AACGACGTGCTGGCTTCGTATGCCGTCACGCGCGCCGCGCTCGACCGGGCACGCAGCGGTCAGGGGCCGACGTTGATCGAGGCGTTTACCTATCGGATGGGGGCGCCCACCACCTCCGACGACCCGTCGAAATATCGGATCGCCGCCGAGGTCGACCTATGGCGAGCTAAGGACCCCATCGACCGACTCAAGGCCCACCTGCTTGCCGAAGAGCTGATCAACGAAGCCTGGCTGGCAGACCTCGACACAGAAGCCGACGTCCTGGCCAAACGGATCCGCCGAGAATGTCAGCAGATGCCCAACCCGCCGCATTCGGAGATGTTCGAGCACGTCTACGCCGAGCCGCACCCAGGGGTGGCCCGCGAGGCCGCCGAGTTCGCGGCATACCACGCCGGATTTGAGGACGACTGATGAGCGCTCAGACGGCTGGTGCGCAGGGCAACGCGACGCAGAAGATGAGCATCGCGAAGGCGCTTAACGCAGGGCTGCGGGCCTCGATGGAGGCCGATCCCAAGGTCGTCTTGATGGGCGAGGACGTCGGCAAACTTGGCGGCGTCTTCCGGATCACCGAAAACCTGCAAAAGGACTTCGGCGAAGACCGTGTCATCGACACCCCGTTGGCCGAGTCCGGCATCCTCGGCACCGCCATCGGGCTGTGCCTGCGGGGCTATAGGCCAGTGGTGGAGATCCAGTTCGACGGGTTCGTCTACCCCGCGTTCGACCAGATCGTCAGTCAGGTCGCCAAGATGCACTACCGATCGCTCGGCAAGCTCAAACTGCCACTAGTCATCCGCATTCCGTATGGCGGCGGCATCGGGGCTGTGGAGCATCACAGTGAGTCCAACGAGGCGTACTTCGCGCACACCGCTGGGCTGCGGGTGGTGAGTTGTGCCACGCCTGACGACGCGTTCTGGATGGTGCAGCAAGCGATCGCGAGCGACGACCCGGTGGTGCTGTACGAACCCAAGCGCCGCTATCACGAGCGTGGTCAGGTCGAGTTGGGCTCCGCTGCGGCATACGAGTTGCATCAAGCGGTGGTCCGCGCGCCCGGCACCGACGTCACGTTGCTGACCTACGGGCCGATGGTGAAGGTCTGCATGGCCGCAGCTCAAGCCGCCGAGCTCGACGACGGGCCCTCGATCGAGGTGGTCGATCTGCGCTCGCTGTCACCGCTGGACGTCGAGACCATCGCCGCGTCGGTCATCAAGACGGGCCACGCGATCGTGGTCAGCGAGGCGCAGACGTTCGTCGGGGTTAGCGCAGAGTTGGCGGCGCTGGTCCAGCAAGAGTGTTTCGTGCACCTCGAAGCCCCGGTGCTGCGGGTCGGCGGCTACAACATTCCGTACCCGCCGAGTCGTCACGAAGAGGTTTTTCTGCCCGATCTCGACCGCATCCTGCACGCCGTTGACACGGTGTTGGACTACTAGTGCTGTTGGACTGAAGGAGTCATCGTGCCGATGTTTGTGCTGCCCGACCCAGGCGAAGGCCTGGTCGAGGCCGAGATCGTGACCTGGATGGTCAAGGTGGGCGACGAGGTCAAAACCAACGATATTGTGGTCGAGGTCGAGACGGCAAAGTCGCTGGTCGAACTGCCCATTCCGTATGACGGGGTGGTGCGGGCGCTCCTCGCCGCCGAGGGCGAGACGGTCGAGGTGGGGGCGGCGATCATCGACATCGATGACGGGTCCGAGGGTGCGTATTCTCTGCCCCCGAATACGAGGCAAGGGGCCAGTGGTGATGACGAAGGTGCCTCCGGTGGCGCGACCCCAGACGTCGATGGCGCGCCCAGTGGTGCCGCTGACGGCACTGGGGATGCCTCTAAAGAAGGTCGGCCAGAC
>JBBSVB010000440.1:0-1820 GCA_038233875.1 Actinomycetales bacterium
GGCGACGTTCTCCGAGCCCTCGAACATCAAGTGTTCGAAGAGGTGAGCCAGACCCGTTTGCCCGGGAGTTTCGTGCCGGGAGCCGACGGAGACCCCGATGTTGATGCTGACCTCGGGCACGAGGTGGTCTTCGCTGATCAGGACCGTGAGGCCATTGTCTAGGACGTGCGAACTGACGGGATAGTGCACTGACATGGTGCCCACTCTAAGGGGCGGACCCGAGCGCGAGCCTGCGCATACCTCAGCTGTTCTCGTCGTCCATTCCCCCGGGGGTGCCGTCACCAGAACCGTCGTCACTCTTGGCTGCAGCGGCAGGGCGCAGGATTCGACCCAAGCGCTCAGGAATCTCGCGAGAGTTGTTCTCCATGGCCAGCCGGCCGAACACCTGCTGCTCGGTAATGGTGCGCTGCGCGCGGTCCCGGCCTAGGAACGTCACCGCCCAATGCAGGAGCATGGTGATCTGCGACTTGAAGCCGATGATGTAAAAGAGGTGGACCACCAGCCACATGGACCAGGCCAGGAATCCGGTGACCTTGATCGGGCCGACTTCGGCAATAGCCCGGAAACGAGCCACGGTGGCCATGTTGCCCTTGTCGAAATAGTTGAAGTCTTCGCTGCTCGGGTTTCCGTTGACGGCTCGGATGATTTGGGCCGCGGCGTGGCGGGCGGTCTGGATCGCGGTCTGCGCCACTCCGGGCAGGCCGTTGAGGGCGATCATGTCGCCCAAGACGAAGATCTCTGGGTGCTCCGGCAGCGTCAGATCACTGTTGACCGGGATACGCCCCCCACGATCGACCTCCAGGCCCACCTGATCGGCAAGAATCTTGCCCAACGGGCTGGCGCTGACCCCGGCCGCCCACACCTTGGTCACGGCCTCGATGCGGTGGACGGTGCCGTCGCGGTCTTTGTAGCTCAGGCCCAACTCGTCGACATCGACGACCATCGCCCCGAGGCGGACATCGATTCCCATCCGCTCCAGTTCGTCTTGAACTTTGCCCTGCAGTGAGGGGTCGAAGGAGCTCAGCACCGCATCCCCACCGTCGAGCAGGATGATGTTGGAGTCGTTGGCGTCAATATGCCGAAACTCTCGGTCCAGAGTGCGCTTAGACAACTCCACCAACTGCCCGGCCATCTCCACTCCGGTCGGGCCCGCGCCCACGACCACGAAGGTCATCAGGCGCTCCACGTCGTCGGAGTCGCCGCGTCGAGCTGAGATCTCGGCCAACTCGTAGGCCCCGTAGATGCGACCCCGCAACTCCAACGCATCGTCGATGGACTTCATACCCGGTGCATCGTGGGCAAAGTGATCGTTGCCGAAGTAGGAGGTTTTAGAGCCTGCGGCGACGATCAGGTAGTCGTAGTCGTATTCCTCTTCGATCCCCAACGTCGACACCTGGATGCGCTTGGCTTTGACATCGATATTGCGCACGTTGCCCAGCAAAACCTCCGCGTTGTCCTGCTTGGCCAGGATCTCCCTCGTTGCGGGCGCGATCTCTCCTTCAGACAAGATCCCGGTCGCCACCTGATAGAGCAACGGCTGGAAGAGGTGGTGGCTGGTTTTCGCGATCATCGTGACCTGGACGTCGGCATCGGCCAAGGCTTGAGCAGCGAAGAGGCCCCCAAAACCTGAGCCGATGATGATCACACGCGGTCGGCGTACAGGGTTATTGCTCATAGTAGCCAAGCCTACGGACAGCCGCGGCCGCTCGCCATGCGGGTGCCCTCACCTACCAGGCTTAGGCAACCGCCCAGCGGACTGGACATCCTGACCAAGGTAAGCGGTGACGACGTGGCGGTGCCGCTCAGGTTCGGGACCGCCA
>JBBSVB010000441.1:0-1802 GCA_038233875.1 Actinomycetales bacterium
AGAGGACCAGGCGGAAGAGGTGGCAATGGGAAAGGCACGAGGGCCCCGGGACCTGCTGGATCTGATGCAACGGGTGGGGTTGGTGCGACGAGTGGGTCCGGCGAATATGGCGGAAACGCGAATGGTGGGGGAGTCAACAGCATTGGGGACATCGGTCGGGGGACTGGCCCGCGTGAGCCAGAGATCAATCGTGGGGGAAGAGCTGGGCTTTTTGCTCGACCCGGAGCCGGGCACACCTTCACCGGTCAGACGTTGACGCCCGGGCAGGTGCGCCGGATGGCGTGCGACGCCGACATCATCCCCGTAGTGCTCGGCACGATGAGCGAAGTGGTGGATGTGGGCCGGGAATCGCGCTTAGCCACCCCAGGTCAGTTGAAAAAGCTCTGGTTGAGGGATCACGAGTGCACGTATCCCGGCTGCAGCGTTCCGAACACTTGGTGCGATGCCCACCATGTCGCCTGGTGGTCTCGGAACGGTCGCACGGATATCGACAACCTTGCTCTCCTGTGTGGGAGGCACCACACCATCGTTCACGAGCGAGATCTCATTGCGACGTTCGACAACCACACCCCCGGCGCGAGTCGACCCGGCGACCATTCCCCCAGCTGGCATATCTGAAGCGCATGCCCCCGCCCGGTCCTCGCGACCGGGCGATTCGGCATGCCAGCGGTGCCAGCCCGGCTGCGGTGGCGGCGTCTCCCACGCGGGCATGCTCGCAGCAGCGACTATCAACACCACCACCTTCGCCGCTCTGGGGCGGAGCCAGTCGTGGTGATGTGGAGAGCTGATACCGGGGTTTTGGCAGGACTCACCAGTATCCTCGGCCCGGCGGCGTATCGTGCGCTGCCCACCATCGATTCAGTCCAAGCCAGGCTAGGAGCAGTATGCAGATCGCGGTCGTCGCGCTAGGCAAAATCGGGTTGCCGTTGGCGGTTCAATTCGCCGACGCAGGGCATGACGTCATCGGGGTCGACGTCAACCCGGCAGTCGTCGACCTCATCAATCGCGGCGTCGAGCCCTTCCCGGGCGAGGCACACCTGGCGGACAAGCTCGCCGAGCTCGTGCCGGCAGGTCGGCTCAAAGCCACTACCGACTACTCGGAAGCGATCCCGACCGCCGACGCCATCGTGCTCGTGGTGCCGCTGTTTGTCGACGAAGAGACCGGGCAGCCTGACTTCGGCTGGATGGACGGCGCAACCCAAAGCCTGGCTGAGCATCTGAGCCCTGGCACCCTCATCTCTTACGAAACGACGCTGCCGATCGGAACCACGCGCAACCGTTGGAAGCCGATGATCGAGTCGATCTCCGGCCTCACGGAAGGCACCGACGACGGTTTCCACCTCGTCTTCTCGCCCGAGCGGGTGCTTACCGGCCGAGTTTTTGCCGATCTGCGTCGCTATCCCAAGCTCGTAGGCGGCTTAAACGCCGAAGGCACCAAGCGAGCCATCGAGTTCTACAACGACGTACTGACCTTCGACGAGCGCGAAGACCTGCCGCGGCCGAACGGCGTCTGGGACATGGGCAGTGCCGAAGCCTCCGAAATGGCCAAACTGGCCGAGACGACATACCGCGACGTGAACATCGGTCTTGCCAATCAGTACGCCCGATTCGCCGATCAGGTGGGCATCGACGTGCAACGGGTCATCGAAGCGTGCAACTCCCAGCCGTACAGCCACATCCATAACCCCGGTATCGCCGTCGGTGGGCACTGCATCCCGGTCTACCCGAAGCTGCTGATGAGCCGGGCCCCCGAGCTGCGCATCCCGGCGCTGTCACGGCTGGTCAACGACGAGATGCCGTAC
>JBBSVB010000442.1:0-1761 GCA_038233875.1 Actinomycetales bacterium
CGGGTGTTGGCCGGGCCGCTGTGCACCATGAACTTGGCCGACCTAGGTGCCACCGTGATCAAAGTCGAACGACCCGAGGTCGGTGACGACACGCGAGGTTGGGGCCCGCCGTGGACCGACCCGGACGGCATTTCGACGTCCACGACGTCGACGTACTTCGAGAGTGTCAACCGAACCAAGCGCAGCGTGGCTTTGGATCTGAGCGACCAAGCCGACCGCGACGTCGCGGTCGAGTTAGCTCGACGGGCCGACGTCCTCGTCGAGAACTTTCGCCCGGGTGCCCTTGAACAGTTCGGCCTGGGATACGAACAGGTCAAGGCCATCAACCCCGGGATCATCTACGTTTCCATCACCGGCTTCGGCCGCGGCGGTGGTGCTGACCTGATGGGATACGACTTCTTGGTGCAGGCCGTGGGCGGGTTGATGAGCGTCACCGGCCAGCCCGACGGGCCACCAACAAAGGTAGGCGTCGCCCTCGTCGACGTCTTGACCGGCAAAGACGCAACCACCGGCGTGCTGGCGGCGTTGATCTCTCGGGGGCGCACCGGTCACGGATGTCGTGTGGAAGTCAACCTCTTATCGAGTCTGCTGTCTGCGCTCGTCAATCAGGGCCAGAGCACGCTGGCGACCGGCAACGCCCCCACCCGGATGGGCAATCGTCACCCCTCGATCACGCCGTATGAGACGTTGAGCTGCCGGGACGGTCTCCTTGCCCTGACCTGCGGCAACGACCGACAGTTCTCTCGCCTGGTTGCCGCGCTCGGCCACCCGGACCTCGCTGACGACGTCCGATTCTCCACCAACGGTGAGCGAGTCGCGCACCGCGATGTCCTCTTCGAGTGCCTCGAGTCGCTGCTGATGACCGACGACGCCCAGACCTGGGAGCGCGTGTTGACCGCCGCCGGCGTTCCGGCGGGCCGCGTCGGAAGCATCGCCGACGGCTTCGCCCTCGCCCAACGGCTGGGCCTCGAGCCCTTCAGCGACGCCGGGTCTACCTCGTCGCCGTGCCCACAGGTGCGACACCCGGCGCAGTACGACACCCACCTGACCGTGCCGCCACAGCGACCACCCGCCCTGGGCGAACACGACGACGAAGTTCGCGCCTGGCTCGCCGACTCAAGCGCACCTGACCTTGCGCACCAGCCCGACCGCATGCCGACGAAAGAGATGCACTGATGACTGCCACCGCCGTTCGCAAAACCGCCCTCGATCCGATGGACCTCGCCGGGATCGACGATGTGCTGACCGATGAGGAAAAAGCGATCCGTGGGGCCGTTCGACACCTCTGTGACGAGCGCGTGGACCCCTTCGTGGCCGAGTGGTTCGAGTCCGGCGAGATGCCGCAGATTCGCGAGCTCGCCAAGGAGATGGGCTCTATGGGCCTGCTCGGCATGCATCTAGAGGGCTACGGCTGCGCTGGGATGAGCGCCGTGGACTACGGGCTCGCATGTATGGAGCTGGAAGCCAGCGACTCCGGGGTGCGCTCACTGGTCAGCGTGCAGGGTTCGCTCGCGATGTTCGCGTTGTGGAAGCACGGCAGCGAAGAGCAGAAGCAGCAATGGCTACCGCAGATGGCGACCGGTGAGGCGATCGGCTGCTTCGGCTTAACCGAGCCCGATGCTGGCTCCAACCCCGCCGACATGCGCACTCGCGCCCGCCGCGATGGCGACGACTGGATACTCGACGGCGCAAAGATGTGGATCACCAACGGCTCCATTGCCGACGTGGCGATCATCTGGGCGCAGACCGACGACGGGGTTC
>JBBSVB010000443.1:0-1756 GCA_038233875.1 Actinomycetales bacterium
AAACTTCTCGACGTGGCCGATATACATCTGCCGTCCGGCGTCGTTAAGCAGTCCGTCGTGAATCGCCACGACCCGCTTGGGGGCGAGGCGCTGCACGAACGCCAATGTGTCAGCCACCGAGGCCCAGGGCGCGTTGATCGGGACACACAGCACGTCGAGGTCGTCCAGCAAGGGGTGCTCTGCATCCAGGGCATCCCCTGGATGAAACAGCGTCGGGTTGGTTTCGGCGGTGGTGCTGACCGAGGTGACGATTAGTCCAAGGTTGTCGGGCTGGGGCACTTGGTCGTGGATGAGTGCGTGCTGCTGACCCACCGGGGTCACGGTGACGGTGCCGAACGTGAGGGCTTGGCCGGACTGCATACGCTGAATGCTGTTGCCGAGTTGTGGGTCCGAGCCCTTGAGCCGGTCACCGGCTTCACTCTCGAGCCACAATTCAGCTTTGGGGTTGTCGCGCAACAACGCTGGGATCGCTGGCGGATTCAAGTGATCGGGGTGCGTGTGAGTGACCAGAATGGCGCTGAGATCACGCACCCCCTCGACGTCGGAGAAGCTGCCCGGATCGATCAAAATCCGGGTCCCGTCGACGTCGACGAGCAGGCAGGAATGGCCGAGATGAGTCAGGAGCATGCGGCACACGCTATGCGCCCGACACGTTTGAGGCGAGGGGCTGCGTAACATGTGCGCTCGTGGAGTTCCTCAATAACCTGCAGCCGACGCACGACCTGACGTATAGCGACGTATTCATGGTGCCGTCGCGCTCGGCCGTGACCTCACGGCTCGACGTCGACCTGAGCACCTACGACCGGGTCGGCACCACCGTGCCCCTCGTGGTGGCCAACATGACGGCGGTCGCCGGGCGCCGAATGGCCGAAACCGTGGCCCGACGAGGTGGAGTGGCGATCTTGCCGCAGGACATCCCGGTGGAGATGATCGCCAACAGCGTGCAGCGGGTCAAGGAATGCCACCCGATCTACGAAACCCCCATCACCATTGCCCCCGAAGCTCCGGTTGCGGAGTTGCTGTCGATCATGGGCAAGCGCGCTCACGGTGCGGCGGTCGTGGTGGATGGTCTCCGCCCGGTAGGTGTGATCACCGAGCGTGACTGCATCGAGGTCGATCGGTTTGCGCAGGTCAAAGACGTGATGAGCGACTGTGGGCTCACGCTGGCACCGGGCACTGACGAGCGTGAGGCTTTCGCGGCGCTGGATGCTGCCCATCTGGACCTGGCTCCGGTGGTCGGCGATGGTGAACTCTTGGGGGTGCTGACCCGCACCGGGCTGGTGCGCTCGGCGATCTATTCGCCGGCCGTCGATGCTCAGGGGCGTCTCTTGGTCGGTGCTGCTGTCGGGATCAACGGTGACGTGGTGGCTCGCGCTGCTGCCGTCTTGGCCGCCGGGGTCGACGTGTTGGTGGTCGACACCGCTCACGGTCACCAGGACAAGATGATCGAGGTGTTGCCACTGGTGGTGGCTGCGCGCGATGAACACTTGGCTGCAACAGGGGCGAGGGTGCCTGTGGTCGCGGGCAACGTGGTCGCCGCTGCTGGTGCCCGTGACCTGGCTGCCGCAGGGGCCGACATCATCAAGGTTGGCGTCGGGCCGGGGGCTATGTGCACCACTCGGATGATGACCGGTGTGGGCCGTCCGCAGTTCTCTGCCGTGCTCGAATGTGCGGCTGCGGCTCGCGAGGCTGGGGCTACGGTGTGGGCTGACGGGGGAGTGAAGTATCCCCGCGACGTCGCGCTGGCGCTGGCCGC
>JBBSVB010000444.1:0-1708 GCA_038233875.1 Actinomycetales bacterium
CCATGAGGCACACGAAAAACCCCATCGTCAAACTCAGCGCGGCCATCGACAGGCTCGAGCATCACGACTTCGAGGTCCGACTATGCCGCACCTCAGAGAGCTTGGTCAGTGCAGCCCAGGGGTGGTACCACGCGGCTAATCCCGAGGCCGCGCTGGAAGCGACGGGCCCGCTGGCCAAGCTGCTGGTGCCTACCCTGCGCAACACCTACAACGCCACCCAGCTTTTTGCTGGTCTTCAGCACAACGTCGTCCCTCCCACTGCCGAAGCCAATGTAGACGGTCGATTCGTCCCCGGGTATCACAGAGAGTTTTACGAGGAGGTTGAGGCCCTCGTAGGCGACCTTGTCGACGTCGAGCGCACGCTCCACAGCGACGCGCTCGAGACCCGCTTCACCGGCCCCGTGCCTGATGCCATCGCAGCCGCCATCTACGCGGAGGATCCACAGGCCGTCGCCGTCCCCGCGTGCCTTCCCATAGGAACCGACGCGAAACACTTTGCGCGACTAGGTATCAATTGCTACGGCTTCATCCCGCTTCAGCTGCCCTCGGGGTTCGACTTCCCCTCGATGTTCCACGGGGCCGATGAGAGAGTGCCTGTATCCGCCCTCAACTTCGGTGAGCGTGTTCTGACGCACTTCTTCTCCGCCTGTTGAAAGGTTTCGCGAGGCCATTCCGTCCGAGGAACGTGTAGATCACATTCAGTTCAGAGGTGTTCGCGACAGGCATGCGGTCGGCGAAGATGACAGCAAACGCGTCTAGCGGGGGGCTCCCACTGCCGGTCCATCATGCGCCCGCCCGAGGTGCAGTCACAGGCGCCGCCAAGCCTGTCGCAACCTATCCCGTCAACGCCGCCACGGTGATCGCCGCCACGTGGACTGAGGCGCAGTCGATCACCGGGAAGCCCGGGTCATGTGATCCAAACGCGAGGGCAAGGTCAGTGCCAGCAAGCAAAACTGCCTCGGCTCCCCGCTCTTTCACCATAGCGAGACCTGCCTCGAAAAAGGTGCGCCGCTGTGCCTCCGTGCAGACCCCGCTCTGCGCCATGCTGACGTAGGCGTCGTGCACAGCGTCGATGTCGTCCCCTGCGGGCGCGAGCACATCGACCCTGCTGAGTGCGCCGTAGAAGCCTGACTCCATCACGCCTCGGGTGCCCAACAGCGCGACCGTCCCGTAGCGCTGCGCAGACACCTCGGCGTTCACTGCCTGCAACAGATTAATGATCGGCAGGGGTGAGATTGCGGTGTAATCGTCAATACAGAAATGGCCCCCAATGGAGGTCACTGCGATCGAGCGAGCACCCGCCGCCTCGAGGCGATCACCGAGCCTAGCGTAGATGGCAACTTGGGCGTTGGCGTCCCCGGACGCCTGATTCTGCAAAAGCGTCCGCGTGTCCGCGTGTGCCATCGTCAGGTCAAGGTCGGTTCCCGACTCGGCCATTCGGCCAATCAGCGACCGGTAGTAAAAGTCGGTCGCCGCTGGCCCGATACCCACGATCAGTCCGACGTGCATGAACCACACCGTAACGCTCGCAGTCAGCCGAAGGGGGGCAGACCCGAGGTAGCAACAAGCCGACGTCCGGTGTGAGTAAGCCATCGCGTGCGGTTGCCCGGAGTTCTCAAGCCGATGCCGGTTGCGCAACCGAGGCGCTCCGCAGGAGGTCCAGATAGATGGCAGTGGCGGCAGGAACGTCTGCCACGCTGCACCACTC
>JBBSVB010000445.1:0-1676 GCA_038233875.1 Actinomycetales bacterium
CCCACTGGCGCAAGATCTGGTCGACCAACCCCCTCGAGCGGGTCAACAAAGAGATCAAGCGCCGCAGCAGGGTGGTCGGGATCTTCCCCAACGCCGCCGCCGTGATCCGCCTCGTCGGAGCGGTCCTCATCGACATGCACGACGAGTGGATCGCCGGCGACCGCCGCTACCTCTCAGAAGAATCCATGGCGTTGCTCAACACCAGCATGGATACTGGTGATCACGCCGCCATCGAGAGCGGCGAGTAGGGCACCGAGGACCCCCTCAAAGCCCACCACCCCGCGGGGCTCTGTCGCCGCCTGTCAGTGCGGCTCGGAGCACCGGGTGGGCCGGTTCGCCTGCCAACACGCACCGGACCGACTCCAGCATTGATCGAAACCGCCACGTCCAGAAGAACCGCTTACCCAGCAGGGTCGAGATCGATGGCTGTGTGATCGCGGCAGGATTGAGGCGCTTGGTGCGCAAGGTCACCGAAGGTGCTTAGCGAGACACCGCCAGCCCCGTCTCCGTTTTGACGGGTGCCGCCCATGAAGGTGTCACCGATCCGGAAGTTGCGGTCACCCACGTGGATGACCATGCGTTCCCCAGATCCCGTCACCCTCGTGCCCGGTGGGAATATGGCGAGCACCTCGTGCCCCGGTTCACCGAAGCCCACACAGTGGTCCACGAGTGTCAAGGTCGAGGAGATCCCCACCCCGCCAATATCGCCGGTGTACTGCTCCGTCTCCATAAGGACGTATGCGCCACCAACCTTGACGACCTTGGTGTCAGGGTTGGTGTTGGACCCGCAGCCCACGATGAAGAGGGCGCACACGAATCCGCCGATTGCGAGAGCCAACACTTTCGGCACCTTCGCTGATCTTGAACTCACGCTGCTTCCCTTCGCGTACCCAGTGAGAGACGGCCCGTCGCCGCAATGACTTTGACGCCTCCCGAGCCCTCGCGGTTCCGTCACCATCGGTTGGGGCCACCCCATTCCTACCAATATCACCGGACACTTGAGGTGTTTCGTTAGCAGCCGAGGACTCGGGGCCAGCCGTATGTCCAAGCGGAATGGCACGGTTCTCAGTTAGTCACGATGTGCTGCCGCGTTGCCACTTTGTCGAATGTGCGTTACACGCTCGGCAGAGCCAGTTCCCTGACCTGCGCCGAAAGAGTTTTCGCCGGGCTCCCACTTTGCACTTTGCGTCTAAGGCGATGTAGTCGTCGAAAGCTCTGAGACCGATCCTGCGTGGGTCGATTTCGTTGTTCGTGTGTGCGGATCGCGGCGATGACGCCGGTTCGAGGGCTCGTCGGGGGCCGTGGAGTGAGTTGTGGGAATGCCGCTGCCCACCCAAGGGCTGGTGGGCCGAGGCGGGCGCTGCGAGATGTTCAGTACTGATCAACCCTGTGGGCGCGCGCGACAGGCTCGATGTTCGACAATGACTGACCCGACGCAGCCGTCGCGGGCGCGTCCCCAGAGGCCGCCGGCGTGCAGCAGACGTCGGTGCAGCAGTCGCCACAGCCGCATCCATCCGCCTGGTCCACATGCCCTGTGCCGCCGGGTGCGCAGCAGCCTTCACCGCGCCACGCTTCCCGTCCTTCCTTGACCGCGACGGCAGCGATGATCAGCCCCGCGATGGGGTCAGCCCACGACCAGCCAAGGGTGGCGTTCAGCACGAGCCCGACGAGCAGGA
>JBBSVB010000446.1:0-1666 GCA_038233875.1 Actinomycetales bacterium
CTCAGCGGGTCCTGAAAGATCATTGCCATTTCAGAGCCGCGCTTGTCGCGCATCTGTGAAGCGCTGAGTGACAAAAGTTCATTGCCTTCGAACTTCACACTGCCGCTCACCGTGTTGCCGCGTTCGGGCAGCAACTGCATGATTGCCAGCGACGTCACCGACTTGCCACACCCCGACTCGCCGACGAGGCCCACAGTTTGGCCTGGGGCCACCGAAAAACTGACGCCGTCAACGGCCGTGAAGGCCCTATCACCCTTGCCGAATGTCACCTGAAGGTTGTCCACCTGCAAAAGCGCGTCCGCATCGGGAGTGCGCGGGCCGCCGCGCCCTGACGTAGTCATAGTTGCTGCATCGCTCATGGCCTACTCCTAACGCCGAGACTTGGGATCGAGGGCCTCGCGCATGGACTCACCCATCAAGGTAAAGCCCAGGGCGACGATGATGATGCAAATCGCCGGGTAGAACGCGAGGTGCGGGTAGGTGTTGAAGAATGTCTGCGAATTGCCCAGCATGGAGCCCCATTCCGGGACGCTGTCGTCGGGATTTCCCAGCCCAAGAAATGACAATGCCGCGGCATCGATGATGGCGGTCGCCAAAACCAAGGTGGCCTGCACGATCACGGGGCTGAGCGAGTTGGGCAGCATGTGGCGAAAGACGATTGGCGCAGGTTTGACACCCAGAGCGCGCGCGGCAAGAACGTGATCGCTGTGCCGTTGGGCGAGCATCGATCCACGGAGCAGGCGCGCAAAGATAGGTATCTGGATAATCGCAATGGCCAAGATCACGGTCCATTGAGAGGGATTGGCAAACAGCGCGGCGATCGAGAACGCCATCAAAAGCGATGGGATCGACAACATCACGTCAACGATGCGCATGACCGCTGCATCTACCCATCCGCCGATACCACCGGCTAATGTGCCCAAGATCAGGCCGCCCGCCAGACCACCCACGGTGGCCAAGACTCCCACGATAAGCGTCTGCCGCGACCCCTCGATAAGCCTCGAAAGAAGGTCACGCCCTTTGTTGTCCGCCCCAAGTGGGAAGCCGTCTTGCGGTGGAGGTACAGGGTTTGATTGTGGACTCACCTCGGCAATGAGTAGACGCGCGGTTGGATCTTTCGGAGCTATCCACGGCGCAACGATAGCCAGAATGATGAAAAGCGCAATGATGGTGGCTCCGACGATGAACACGGGGTTGACGCGAAGTCGGAGCCACGCGCTCTTCCATAGACTTACCCCGTCGTCGCCCGACACTGACCCCGACTCCGCTAGCGCGTCGATCTTCTGCTTTTTACGGTCTCCGTATGAGGTCTTCTCGGACTCGCTCATAGTTTCACCTCGTCCTGACGCGGGGGTCGATAAGGGCATAAGCGATATCAACCAAGAGATTGACCAGGATGTAGATCAGAGCGGCCATCATGATCAGGACTTGCAAAACCGAATAGTCCTTATCCGTGAATCCGATCGCGAGCGCCTGTCCAATGCCTTGAAAGGCGAAGACTGTCTCGGTCAACACCGCCCCAGCGAGCAGGGCGCCGATCTGCAGGCCGATGATGGTGACCACCGGGATGAGCGCATTGCGCATGATGTGGCGACTGCGGATGACCGGTGCCGTCAGGCCTTTGGCCCGTGCGGTCCGCACGTAGTCCTCATCCAGCACATCTAGC
>JBBSVB010000447.1:0-1641 GCA_038233875.1 Actinomycetales bacterium
AGAACACCGACGTCAGCGACCCGGACTTCGACAAGATGCGGAAAATCGTCGCCAAGGCCATCAACCCGCCGCCTCCGGCCCCCAAGGCCACGTCGGAGCCCACTCCCGCCAAGAAGACCTCGATCATGAAGACGCCAGAACAGGCACCGGAGGAGACCACGGAGGACAAGCCACGCGACGAGTTAGAAGACGTCGGTGTGGTCTGCTGAGAGACGGCATACGACAAAGAAGTAGCCCCCCACGTTCACGAACGTGGGGGGCTACTTTGCTGCTAAGACTCGCTAGGGAGTAGCAGTTCCTCAGACGGCGCGAACGGCGTCAGCCTGCGGTCCCTTCGGGGACTGGGTGACCTCGAACTCGACCCGCTGGGCCTCGTCGAGAGTCTTGTAGCCGTTGCTTTCGATGGCCGAATAGTGGACGAACACATCCGGACCGCCTCCATCTTGTGCGATGAAGCCGAAGCCCTTCTCGGAGTTGAACCACTTAACGGTGCCCTGTGCCATGGGATCTCTTTCGTTGTGCGAATGCGTCACAACCCACACGGTGTGGGAGGTGGGTCGATATTGAACCCCCCACTCGCCGGGGCATGCCCGGTTTGTGCCGACGTGCCAAGCCAAAAGGCTCAGCGTGTACTTCACTGCGAGGAACTGCAACTACAACCACGCAAACCGTAGCAGCAATCGGTGCGTGGAAGCACGTTGAGACATCTGGAATGATGGTCTCTGGCAACGCGAGGTGCTCGCTGCGTCATGGAGGGTTCGCATAGTGGTCTAGTGCAGGCGCCTTGAAAGCGCCCGACGGAAACGTCCGTGGGTTCGAATCCCACACCCTCCGCTCGACTTTCGAGACAGCGCAATGCCCTCGGGGTTTCACTTCGTGGCGACCTTTCTCAGCCCAACAATGGCGAGTGTCGTATGCGGCGACTAGGCTCAGCGCGACCCTGTCCACAAGACGAAAGGAGCCAACATGCGCAGAATCATTCTGCTCGTAGGTGTGGCAATCGGATACATCCTCGGCGCCAAGGCTGGCCGGGAGCGTTACGAACAGCTCGCTGACCAAGCCAGCAAGGTCTGGACCGACCCTCGCGTGCAGAGCAAGGTCGGCGACGTCAAGGAGCAGGCCCCGCAGGTTGCAGCAAGCCTCGGCGACCGCGCCAAGTCCGCCGCCTCGCAGGCCAAAGCCAAGGCTACCGGCCACGAAACCAGCGACACCGATGGTGACTACGAAAACAGCACGGGCACCATCACCGCCGACGGCGACGCCGAGGTCGACTCCTCGGGCTTTGGCCCGGGCGGCGACAAGCTCCCCTGATGCGGTGACTCGCTGCTGGGTGCCCGTGCCAGCCGCGACTTAGAGCATGAGTTGGCCCGCCCCGATTGATCGGGGCGGGCCTTCTTCATTCACAACCGGGGTATGCCGACTCGCCGAGCAGAGCCTGACCGCAGCCACTGCGCGGCGCGCTTGCGGTGCTAGCCGCGCCTAAATCCAGAGCGCCGGCTCGTCATACAGAGCCTCCGTGGCGTCCTCCTCGGGCGTTGGGACCCGGATGCGCGCGGGGATGCCGGTGGCGATGGCCCCGGCAGGGACGTCTTTGACGACGACCGCATTGGCTCCGATCTGCGCGCCTGCCCCGATCACGAC
>JBBSVB010000448.1:0-1636 GCA_038233875.1 Actinomycetales bacterium
GACGCCGAGTAGTCGTAGGTGCCGTAGTGCAGCCCGGTGCAGCGACCGGCCGCAGCCTGGATCATCCGGGAAACGGCAACGGTGCCGTCCATCCCGATGATCGACTGTGGGGTCTCCACCTGGATCTCGAACCCGAGACGGCCAGCAGCCAACCCGTACGTGGCCTCCAACCAGTCGCAGGCCTTCGCCATCGCCGAGACCTGCTCGATCGCGGTGACCTTAGGCAACGTCAGCAAGAAGCCGTCGCCGATCGCGCCGCCGCGCGCCATTTCGCCGACGAAGGCGTCCAGCGTGCGCAAACCGCGTTGGCGGGTGGCGGCCTCAAACGACTTGAACCGGATGCCGCAGAAATGCGCCGCGGTCCCAGCAACCAGGCTGGCCGTCAGCGCCTGAGCAGCAGCAACCGCCGCAGCATCCTCGGCCTCGTCGCCCTGGTCACCGAAGCCGTCCTCGAAGTCGATCCGCAAATCTTCGATCGGCTCGCTGGCCAGTTTGGCCTGAATCCGGGGATACAGATCGGCCATCAATGAGGCATCAAGCCCCGTGGCGGCGGCAAACGACGCAGCGTCGCCGCCGTTCTCGGCCAGCGCCTCAGCCGCCCGCTGACCCCACTGCGTGATGAGGTCAGGGTGGTACTGATGACCCGGCACGTAGACGGTGTGCAACGGCTGACGAACCCCACGGTCGCCTGGGAAGCCCGCGATCAAGGCGGCGTCAGAGGCCGCCAAATCGCGGTCCAGCTCACTGGCCAGGTCAGTCAACGTCGAGGCTTGCTGCGGGTCGCTCATCGCACCGGTGCTCATTGAGCAACCACCGCGTCGTATGCCGGGTCCGTCAGGAAGTCAACGAAGTCGTCGCCCAGCGCCACCTGCTCGAAGACCTCACGGGCCTTGTCGAGGTGCTTGGTGTTGTTGCCCTCGTCAGAGTCCTTGATGCTAGCCATCTCGGCGTCCAGCACCTCGCGGACCAGTTCTGCGGTGACAACGGTGCCGTCTTCCAAGGTCGACCCGTTGCGCACCCACTGCCAGATCTGCGAGCGCGAGATCTCGGCGGTGGCGGCGTCTTCCATCAGGTTGTGGATACCGACAGCCCCGAGGCCGCCCAGCCACGCCTCGATGTAGCGCAACGCCACGTCGACGTTGCTGTGCAGACCTTCGCGGGTGATCGATCCGGTGGCGCTGGACAGATCGAGCAACTGCTCGGCGGTGGTGTCTCCAGTGTCTACGACGGGCTTGTCGATCTGGTTGGGCTTGTCACCGAGCACGCCATCAAAGATCTGGGTGCAAGTGGTGACAAAGCGGGGGTGAGCCACCCACGAGCCGTCGAAGCCTTGAGCCGCCTCGCGCTGCTTGTCTTCTAACACTTTGGCGAAGGCACGGTCGTTGATCGCTTCGTCGGTGCGGCTAGGGATGAAGGCCGACATTCCGCCCATGGCGTGCGCTCCGCGGCGGTGGCACGTGGCCACCAGCAGCTCGGCATACGCCTTCATGAAGGGGGTCGTCATGCCGATCGTGGCGCGGTCCGGCAACACGAATTCTGGGCCAGACGCACGGAAGTACTTGATGACGCTGAAGAGGTAGTCCCACCGGCCCGCGTTCAAACCCGAGGCGTGATCGCGCAGCTCGTAGAGGATCTC
>JBBSVB010000449.1:0-1630 GCA_038233875.1 Actinomycetales bacterium
GCACCCTGCAGGTCCTGGCCTACCGGCTGCTCGAACTGGACTGGGATCAGGCAGGCGCGTGGGTCAACGACCGCAGCGATGTCCTCGCCCGATTCTCCGAGAAGGACGCGTGGGCCAGGGAAGACCGGCACGCACGTAAGAACCGAACACCGACGGCGCCGATCAATGACGCCAGGATCCTGGCCTTCGACGACGTCCCCGACGAGGAACTCATCACCCGACGGCTGACCCGGGCTGCTGCTGACGAATACGAGATCCGCTGGGACCCCAAGAAGGAAGCCTGGATCCTGCCGATCCGCAGTGAGAGTCACGCTCTGCTTGGCTGGCAGATCAAGGGCACCGGGGAGGATAGGTTCTTCCGGAACTACCCGATGGGTGTCGCCAAGGGATCCTGCCTGTTCGGGTTCCACACAGTCCAACCCACCGATGAGGTGTGGGTAGTGGAGTCCCCACTGGACGCAGCCCGTCTCCGGTCCGCCGGGTGGTCTGCTGTCGCCACCTACGGCGCCACCGTCACCGAGACGCAGATGGAACTCCTCATCGCCTCCAGCCGGGCCCTCATGATCGCAATGGACAACGACGACGCGGGTAGGCGCTCCGCGCTGTGGATGCTCGGCCTCGACGCCAAGGGAAAGCCAGCACGGAAGGGCCAGGACTACAGCAAGAGGATCAGGATGCGCTTCTTCCAGTACAGCAACGACGAGCACAAGGACGTGGGAGACATACCCAGCAAGCAGATTCTCGAAGGCGCAGCAGCAGCGAAGAGCAGCATCCACGGTGCTGGCGTGGTAGCCGCGTGATGGATGATAGGGAGTGGTTCCTAGACCTGATCAACAACGAGGAGCCGGTGCCGGAGACCGCTCTAGAGACCGCCCGCTACCGGTGGGGTCACGCCGAGGTTCTGCAGTGATGCAGTCCCTCTCCTTCTACAGCCTCGGCTGCCGTGAGTTCTACTGGTTCTGCCCATGACCTTTCACGGCACTCTGCACACCTACCAGGTCGACGACGTCGAGAAGATGAAGACCGAGAAGACACTGCTCGTCGCCTACGGGCAGGGCACAGGCAAGACCATCATGACCATCGCATGCCTAGAGGACCTGTTCGACACGGAGCAGATCGTCGAGCCCGGCCTGGTCGTGTGCCTGGCCAGCCTGAAGTACCAGTGGAAGGAAGCGATCGACCGGTTCACCTGCAGCGACTGTCTGTCCAAGATGAACACCGGCGAGGACGGACATGTCCACACACCAACGTCGGCTGCCCTTGTGGTCGATGGAACTCCCAAGCAGCGTGAGGCTCAGTACGCCCAGGCATGGGAGCACGACTACGTCATCGTGGGCTACGAGCAGGTCGCGAGCGAATGGGACAAGATCAAGGTCCTCCCTCGAGGCTTCGTCGTGTGCGACGAGGTCTCCAAGATCAAGGGCTTCCGCGCCAAGCACAGCAAGGCCGTCAAGAAGTTGGACGCCGAGTACAAGTTCGGTCTCACAGGCACCCCGATGGAGAACGGTCGCCCCGAGGAGGTCTTCTCCATCTTCGAGTGGATCTACAAGGACCTGTTCGGTCGTTTCGACCTGTTCGACCGGACGTTCATCGTCCGCAACGACAGCGGCTGGGTGATCCGCTACCGAAA
>JBBSVB010000450.1:0-1612 GCA_038233875.1 Actinomycetales bacterium
GCTTGCGGTGCTAGCCGCGCCTAAATCCAGAGCGCCGGCTCGTCATACAGAGCCTCTGTGGGGTCCTGCTCGGGCGTTGGGACCCGGATGCGCGCGGGGATGCCGGTGGCGATGGCACCGGCGGGGACGTCTTTAACGACGACCGCATTGGCTCCGATCTGCGCGCCTGCCCCGATGACGACCGGGCCGAGGATCCGGGCACCAGATCCCAGCACCGCGCCGTCGTGCACGGTGGGGTGGCGTTTGACCGCCTCCATCGAGCGGCCACCCAGCGTCACGCCGTGATAGAGCATCACGTCGTCGCCGACCTCAGCCGTCTCGCCGATCACGACACCCATGCCATGGTCGATGAAGAAACGCGCACCGATCGTCGCGCCAGGGTGAATCTCCACCCCGGTCAGCGAGCGTGCCAACTGAGACAGCAGCCGCGCCGGGAGTCGCGACCGACCACCGCGCTGCCACAGTTTGTGGTTCACCCGGTGCGCCCACAATGCGTGCAGACCAGGTGAGGCCAGCGCCATCTCGAGGCGGCTGTCGGTGGCAGGGTCACGAGCGATCGCTGCGTCCAAATCTTCCTGCACGCTTAGCCACGCCCGCATAAGCCGGTTGGGCATCAGTCAGTCATGCCCTCGAAGAGCACCGTGGACAGGTAGCGCTCGCCGTAGTCGCAGACGATGACCACGATGGTCTTGCCGGCGTTTTCGGGGCGCTTGGCGACCTGGAGTGCCCCCCAGACGTTGGCGCCGGTCGAGATGCCCGACAGGATGCCTTCCTTGGTGGCCAGTTCCTTGGCGGTGGCCACGGCGTCATCGAGGGTGACGTCGATGACCTCGTCGTAGAGCTCGGTGTCGAGGATCTCGGGGATGAAGTTGGCCCCCAGGCCCTGGATTTTGTGCGGGCCCGGCTTGCCGCCGTTGAGGATAGGACTATCGGCGGGCTCGATGACGACCAAGCCGATGTCGGGGTTCTGCTCGCGCAGATAGCGTCCGGCGCCGGTGATGGTGCCGCCCGTCCCGACGCCAGCGATGAAGATGTCGACGGTGCCGTCGGTGTCGTTCCAGATCTCCGGGCCGGTGGTGGCGTGGTGGATCGCGACGTTCGCTGGGTTTGCGAACTGGCGAGCGCGCACGGCACCACGCTCTTCGGCGATTTCGTCGGCTTTGGCGACCGCGCCCTTCATGCCTTCTGGGCCGGGGGTCAGCACCATTTCGGCGCCGTACGCGCGAAGCAAGGCGCGACGCTCGAGGCTCATCGTCTCGGGCATGGCGAGCACGACGTTGAAACCGCGCGCCGCCCCGGCCATCGCCAGGGCGATCCCGGTGTTGCCCGAGGTGCCCTCGACGATGGTGCCGCCGGGCTTCAACTCACCGGCCGCGATGGCGGCGTCGATGATGGCGTTGCCAATGCGGTCCTTGACCGAGGCTGCCGGGTTTTGCGATTCAAGTTTGACCACGACGTTGGCGTCGATCCCCTCGGTCAGACGGTTCAGCCGGACCAGCGGGGTGTTGCCGATGACCGCAGTGATGTTGTCGTGGACGCGCACGGGATGGCTCTCTTTCGTGGGTGAGGCTGATCGAAGTTCAGCACTACAAGGGGCTCAGTAAGTGATACA
>JBBSVB010000451.1:0-1603 GCA_038233875.1 Actinomycetales bacterium
GACCCTATCGGCTCCGGCCCGTGCCGCGTAGCGTGTGTTCATGACGGTCACGATCCGCCCAGCGCTGGAGCCCGAGTTGGACCAAGTCGGTGGCCTTGTTGCTGCGGCATACCTCGACGACGGCCTGCTGGCCATCGACGACCCCTATCTCACGCAGATCCAGGATGCGGTCGGTCGATCCCGTGACTCGGTCGTGCTGGTGGCTCTTGACGAGGACGTCGAGTTGATTCTGGGCACGGTCACGTGGTGCCCGGTGACGTCGTCGCATCGTGAAGTTGCGGTCGCCGATGAGGGGGAATTTCGGATGCTCGGCGTAGCCACCCAGGGCAGGGGGCGGGGGGTCGGCGAGATGTTGGTGCGCGAGTGCATATTCCGGGCTCAGCGTGAAGACCTCGCCGCCGTGGTGATCTCGACGTCGCCGCAGATGCAGGCCGCGCGGCGGATCTACGAGCGGCTCGGCTTCGAGCGCGTGCCCGACCGCGACTGGACTCCCGTGCCGGACTTCCCGCTGTGGGCATATCGGCTGGACCTTTAACGTTCCTCATCCCGTGGTGAGTCTGCGGTCCAAGTCGAACGCCGGACCACCCATCCCCATTCCGGGCGAGATCCGCGTGCTCGTCGCCGCCGCCTTCGTCATCGCCATCGGGTTCGGCCTCGTCGCTCCCGTGCTGCCGGCCTACGCGCGCAGTTTCGACGTCGGGGTAGCTGCAGCATCCGTGGTGGTTTCGGCTTTCGCCTTCTTCCGGTTGGTCTTTGCCCCAGTGGGAGGCGCGCTCGTCTCGCGCCTAGGAGAGCGGCCGATCTACCTCAGCGGCCTGCTGATCGTGGCGGCCTCGTCGCTGGCCACCGCCTTCGCGGACTCCTACTGGCAGCTGCTGCTCTTTCGAGGGCTTGGTGGCATCGGATCGACGATGTTCACGGTCTCGGCGATGGCTTTGCTGGTGCGCCTGGCTCCGCCCACGATTCGTGGCCGCGTGTCCTCGGCATACGCCAGTTCGTTCTTGATCGGGGGAATGGTCGGCCCCCTGGCTGGTGGTGCGTTGGCCTCGCTTGGTCTGCGGGTGCCGTTCATCGTGTATGCCGTCGCGCTGGTGATCGCCGCCGCGAGCGTCGCGATCCGGTTGTCGGGGTCCTCGCTGCGGCCGGACCCCGGTGCCCCGGTGAATCCGCCGATGCTGCTGCGCGAAGCGTTGGCCTCGCCGGCCTACCGGGCGAGTCTGGCGTCGGGCTTCGCCAACGGCTGGTCGAACTTCGGCGTGCGGGTCGCGATCCTGCCGCAATTCGCCGTGGCGGTGCACAACGAAACGTGGGTGGCCGGCCTCGCGCTTGCTGTGGCCGCCGTTGGCACCGCGCTAACCCTGCAGGTGGCCGGGCGCCTTGCCGACCAGATTGGCCGTCGACCGCTGGTGATCGCCGGTTTGGCCATCACGGCGCTGGGGCTCGGACTGATGGGTCTGTCCGCAGATCTGCTGGTGCTGTTGATCTTGTCGGCCATCAGCGGTCTTGGGGCCGGCCTGGTGAACCCCGGCCAACAGGCCACCGTCGCCGACCTGGTCGGCTCGGAGCGCAGTGGGGGCACCGTGCTCGCGGCGTTCCAGATGGC
>JBBSVB010000452.1:0-1576 GCA_038233875.1 Actinomycetales bacterium
GTGGGAGAGGTATTGGACGAAGTACGAGAGGAAGTAACTCATGCCACTGGAGCGCTCTTTGAAAGAGTATTCCTGACCGGTGCGGTCTTGGACGGTCAGGATGAGATCAAAGTCGCGCAGGCTGAGGCAGAGCCTGAATTCGGCGTCCTGGGTCCACCACTTCGGAAAATTGAGCGCGTCGTTCAGTTTCAGGTTCATGTCTTTGACAAGGCCGTTGGCCCATCCGTCGTCTCCGGCTTGTACCGCTTCTGCGACCTGGGTGAGGGTGCTCTGGGTGATGCCTGCAACCTTGAAGATAAGTCGCTCAGCCAGGTCGAGGCTCTTGAGGAGGGTTTCGTCGGTCAGGTCGGTGTTGTACTCACCGAACCGGGCCATGATCTCGGTCGTTGCTTTGGTGAGTTTGTCCTGCGAGGAGAGCCAGCCCTTGGGGTCCAGCATGTTCCGGACGAGGGCGAGCCGGTTGGTGCGCGACCTTGCTTGGCGCTTCGAGTTGGCTTGAGTCAGGTAGTCCAGCGGGATGCTGTCTGGCAGGGGCACGTTCGCGAGGATGGTGACGATTTCAGGCAGGGCTAGTTGCTTGAGTTTGGCGTCGGTTACTGGTTTGACATGAGTGGCGGTCCGGTCGCCCGTCCCTGCGGTTAGGGCGTACATCATCGTCTTCTTCCCGTTGAGCCTGAACAGGTAGAAGGAGTCGAAGTCTGCTGCTTCCGCGTCGAGGCCGACGACACTCGCAACGACCCTGCGGTCGGCCTCGCTGAGGTCCGTGAACTCGCCACCGAACTCCGGCAGGGCCATCTCCTTATCAACGGTCAGAAGGTGGGAATAGCGGCAAAAGTCTCGACTCTGAATCTTCTGGCCGGTGAGGAGGCAATGAATTGCGCTGATGACCTGAGTCTTGCCCGCTTCGTTCGCACCGACGACAGTGGTGATGTCCGGCTCGATGGGGATGCGCACGAACGGGAAGACGCGGTTGTCGGACTCGTTCAAGACGTCCCAGGGGTCTTCGCCACCGCCACGACTCTTGCGCAGATAGTCGTAGTTGAACGCCTTGTAGAAACGAACGTAGAGAGTCTTCAACTTCATCGGTGGTACTCCTTGGGTTTGCTACTTCCGTATGCGGCAACGTAGGTGCGGCCACCGACAGTCGAGGGGTTCATCGGCAGGCTGCGGACGCTGTTGTACGGCGTGTCGCGACAGCGCACCGGGCGGTCGTCGCTAGCGTGCGGTGAACCGCTTGGTTGGCGGTGTCCAGATGTTCCAGGCATACGGGGTCCCCCAGCGTCAGACGGCGTAGGGGAAGAAACGCCTCATGCGACGACGCGTTTGCGCCGTCATCTTCTAGGTGACCATTTCCCGGACCGGATCCGGTGCGACACGCCCGAACAGGTGTGCGAGTTCGCGTTGCACGCGGATACTTGGTCGACCGTGGTGTGTTGAATCTGGCCGAGATCCGCGCAGTGCACTGGTTCGGCGGGTCAGCGAATGGCCGCAGTGAAGGCGTTTAGGCTGATGACCTGGGGTCGCGCTCCGGCGAGTGTGCGAGCGAGTGCCTCGGCGAGTGTGCAACCGAGAAGTA
>JBBSVB010000453.1:0-1543 GCA_038233875.1 Actinomycetales bacterium
CGCCGGTGAAGTATCCGTCGGCCAACGACTTGGGCACCGTCGCCACCGGATCAACGACATTGCCGGCTGCCCACAGCCCCGGGACCGATGTACGACCACCCATCTCGACGGCATACATCGTGCCCAACTCGGGGCCCATCGGATGCGCAGACGTAGGTAGACCGAGCGCCTCCAACACGACACTCGCGGCGTCGGCACGCGGAGTGACGACCAGAGCCTGCGCGGGCAGAACCTCACCGCTGCCGAGGCGTACACCCCGCAGCTGATCGTCCTCGACCACCAGCTCGGAGACGGGACCGTCGACAACGACGACCCCTCTGCCGCCAAGCCGAACTGCGTCTTCGTCCGTCGGCTGGATGCCGTTGTGCGTCACGATCGTCACGTCCGCGGAGAGTTGCCGAAACAGCAGCGCACTGTGAGCGGCCATGGGGGTGGTCGCCAGGATCACGATCTGTTGGTCGCGCACTTCCCAGCCGTGGCAATACGGGCAATGCAGGACGTCGATACCCCAGCGCGACCGCAACCCGGGTATGTCGGGCAGCTCGTCGCGCACACCGGTGGCGGTGAGCAGAGCACGGGCGGAGTAGGTGCGACCGTCCTCGAGGATGACTTCGAACCCGCCGTCCCCGTCGTCCGAAGAGCCCGCGGAGCCCGTCACGCCGGTGACGGCCCCGTCGACGAAGGTGACGTCGTAGGGCGCCAAGTCCTCACGTCCACGAGCGAGGAAGTCGCCCGGACCTGACCCATCGTGGCCGAGGACACCATGCCATGCATGTGGGCGGATGTGGCGTTGCGCGGCTGACCTGCGTCGATCACCACGACGTCGGCGCCCACCTCATCAGCGGTCACGACCTCGGCGATGGTGGTCTCATTCGTTCCTTGCGAAGCTTCTGATTGCATGACGCCAACGTTAACGAAGTTCCCACATAGCGCATGCAAGTTTGCAGTATTCGCATTGTGGCCTCACGATGAGGGGTATGCCCCACTCCACAGCTTCCGCAGACTCCCATGTCGACGTTGACCTCGTGGTCCGCTCACGACTCAAAGGTTTGAGGCTCGCGCTGGGCTGGTCCCTGGAGGATCTAGCCTCACGAACTCACCTTGGCGTCAGCACGCTCAGCCGGATCGAGACAGGCAAGCGTGCCATTGACGTTGGGGTGCTGGTGCCGCTGTGTCGCGCTCTGCATACGGACATCAGCACGTTGGTGGATATGGCGCAGGATCAAGACGTCATCATCAAACCGGTGGCTACCGAGACTGGGGGGCGCACCGAGTGGCGACTCACCCGCCCCGGCGCCGACCGTGACGTAGTTGCCGCGAAATGGCGCCTGGAGCCCTCCGACGCCACACCCGAGGCGCAAGTCCACCCCGGCCACGACTGGTTCTTTGTGCTCAGCGGCGTCGTCCAACTTATCCTTGGTGAGCGCACGCTGTACGTCTACGAGGGCCAGGCGGCGGAGTTTTCGACCATGACGCCGCATCGGGTGTTGGCCCATAAACGACCGGCCGAGATCATCACGATCTTCGACCGCACTGGCCACAA
>JBBSVB010000454.1:0-1495 GCA_038233875.1 Actinomycetales bacterium
ATTGCGCACGAGCTCGATGCTCGCGCCGTCGTCGGTGGCCGGGTCTTTCTTCATCTTCGAAGTGGCCACGTGCGCTGGGCGGTAGTCCGCCACCGCGGCCGACATCACCACAGCATCACAAGCACCGGTCGCGGCAGCAGCGTGCACCGCGTCTTCGAGCTCCAACGTCGTCTCGACTCGCTGCACGGTGACCCCTTGCGGCGTCTCGAGGGTGGTGTTGGCCGCAATCAGCAGCACCTGGGCACCCCTGTCCGCGGCGACACTGGCCAGCGCATACCCCTGCTTGCCTGAGGACCGATTGCCGATGAAGCGCACCGGATCCAGCGGCTCCCGCGTGCCGCCAGCGGTGACCACCACACTCATCCCGCTCATATCGCGGATCTCGGAAGCACCCAGCAGGCCCATCGCGGCAGCGTGAATGTCTTCGGGCTCAGGCAACCGCCCCGGGCCGCTGTCAGCGCCGGTGAGTCGGCCTACGGCGGGGTCAAGCACGGTGACACCACGTGCGCGCAAGGTGGCGACATTGGCGACCGTGGCCGGGTGCGTCCACATTTCGGTATGCATCGCCGGGGCCAGCAACACCGGGCAGCGCGCCGTGAGCAAGACGTTCGTCAGGAGGTCGTCGGCCAACCCATGGGCCGCCTTCGCAAGGACGTCAGCGGTGCTTGGAGCAACCACGATGAGATCGGCCTGTTGGCCGATCCGGACGTGTGGCACCTCATGCACGTCGTCCCAGACCTGTGCTGAGACGGGGTGCCCCGAGAGGGCGGACCAGGTGGCCTCACCGACAAACAGCAGGGCTGCGTGGGTGGGGACCACGCGGACGTCGTGGCCGCCCGCCATCAAGAGCCGGAGCAAGGCGCACGACTTGTAGGCCGCTATGCCCCCGGCTACGCCCAGCACGATCTGCATGGGCGGGTGCGACTCGTCGCCCTATTCGGGCTTGGTCGTGGCCAACTTGCGCTGGTCGATTTCGTGCAGCGCTATCGACAGCGGCTTGTCGGTCTGTTCAGCGTCAACGAGCGGGCCGACGTACTCCAAGAGCCCCTCGCTCAACTGCGAGTAGTAGGCGTTGATCTGACGGGCACGCTTCGCCGCGTAAATAACGAGCGTGTACTTGCTGTCAGCCTTTTCGAGGAGGCTGTCAATGGCCGGGTTGGTGATGCCGTCGGGGTGCGCAACTGTGCCGATCACGGAATGGGTGTCCCTCTGTTGGTCGTGCTGGTCATTGGATCCGTCATCAATGATACGAGTTCTTCGCTCGCGCGATGAACATCATCGTTAATGATGGTGACGTCGAACTCCTTCGCGGCTGCTAACTCTCCGCGAGCAGTCTGCAATCTCACTTCCCGTTCGGCCAGCGATTCGGTGCCTCGACCGACCAGTCGCTGGACTAACTCGTCCCACGATGGCGGCGCCAAGAAGACGAACAGGGCCTCAGGCATCGACTTGCGCACCTGGCGAGCCCCCTGCAGGTCAATTTCCAAGAGCGCCG
>JBBSVB010000455.1:0-1459 GCA_038233875.1 Actinomycetales bacterium
ATTATGTGACCTTCGACGGCGCGACGATGGCCGACGCCACAGGTGCGGTCCAGCGGCTCACGGCCGCCCTCGATGAGCAGTGGGATCTGCGCGGGGTGCTCGTTGATCGGGCCATCATGCGCGCCTTGCAGCCGCTGACGGGCGAGTCGCCGAGCGCGCTAACCGTGGCGGTGCGGGGTGGGCGTGAGGTGGTGGCCGTGTGGCCCGGTCTGCGCGACCGCATCTACGGGGTGGCCTTCGACGTCGGCTCCACGACGCTGGCCGGGCACCTGTGCGACCTGCATACCGGCGAGGTGTTGGCCTCGACGGGTCGGATGAACCCGCAGATCGCGTTCGGCGAAGACCTGATGAGCCGGGTGTCCTACGTGATGATGAACCCCGGCGGCGAAAGCCGACTGACGGCTGCTGTGCGCGAGGCGCTGAGCGAGATGGTCGTCGCGCTGTGCGAGCAGGCATCCCTTCAGCCCGTCGACGTGCTGGACGTCTGCATCGTCGGCAACCCGATCATGCACCACCTCGTGCTCGGACTGGACCCCACTCCACTGGGGTCGGCGCCCTTTGCGCTGGCCACGACCGAGTCGGTCACGGTCCTTGCGAGCGAGCTTGAACTGCCTGTCCACCCTGGCGCTCGGGTCTACTTCCCGCCCTGCATCGCCGGGCACGTGGGGGCCGATGCGGCGGCTATGGTCCTGGCCGAGGCACCCCATCGGGTCGAGCCGCTGACGCTGTTGGTCGACGTCGGCACCAACGCCGAGATCGTGCTTGGCAACCGTAAGCGCCTGCTTGCTGCCTCCTCCCCTACCGGGCCGGCGTTTGAGGGAGCGCAGATTTCGAGTGGCCAGCGAGCGGCACCGGGAGCGATAGAACGGGTCCGGATCGACCGGGAGACGCTTGAGCCCCGCATCCGGGTCATCGGCGCGGCTCGTTGGTCCGACCAACCCGGTTTTGCTCGATCAGTGCAGCGCACTGGCATTACAGGGATCTGCGGCTCCGGGATCATCGAAGCCATCGCCGAGCTGTTCCTCGCCGGGGTCATCGCCGCCGACGGCACCATCACCGCGCCTGCCTCTCCCCACGACCGCATCGTGGCGAACGGCCGCACGTTCTCCTATCGCCTCTGCCATGACCCGGTGGTCGAAGTCACCCAGGCCGACGTCCGCGCCGTCCAACTCGCCAAGGCCGCGCTGTATGCAGGCTGCCGGCTCCTGATGGATGAACTCGGCGTGGATTCGGTCGACCAGGTCCGCCTCACTGGGGCTTTTGGATCCCACATCGACCCGGTTTACGCCATGGTGTTGGGCCTCATCCCCGACTGCGACACCACGAACGTTCACTCCGTGGGCAATGCGGCCGGTCGGGGCTCGCTCATGGCTCTGCTCTCTAGAGCAGCGCGCGAAGACGTGGAGACCGTCGTGGCGAGGGTCGAGAAGGTCGAGACCGCCATCGAGCCCCGATTCCA
>JBBSVB010000456.1:0-1444 GCA_038233875.1 Actinomycetales bacterium
CCACATGGGGATAACTCATGAGCACCCACTCGTTGAACGTCCGCCCCACTGTCCAGCACGCCCGCGTGCTCGGCATGGGTGCCTACCGGCCCGAGCGCGTCGTCACCAACGCCGAGATCTGCGAGCACATCGACTCCAGCGACGAATGGATCCGGCAACGGTCCGGCATCGCCACGCGCCACTTCGCGCGACCGGATGAGACGGTGATCGACATCTCCGAGGTGGCGTGTCGCGAGGCCATGACTAACGCTGGCGTCACCGTCGAGCAGATCGACGTCGTCCTCTTGGCAACCGTGACCCACCCCTACCAAACGCCCGCCGCAGCCCCGATGCTGGCCGATCGACTCGGCATACCTGCGCCTGCGGCCTTCGATATCTCCGCTGCGTGCGCTGGGTATTGCTACGGCATCTCCCTCGCCAACGACATGATCCGCTCGGGCAGCGCCCGTCACGTCTTGGTGGTCGGCGTCGAGAAACTGTCGGACTTCACCGACCCGAAAGATCGTGGCAGCGCGTTTATCTTCGGTGACGGTGCAGGAGCGGCAGTCGTTGGTCCCTCGGACTCCCCCGGTATCAGCCCGACGGTCTGGGGCTCGGACGGCAAGAACTGGGACAAGATCGCGTCGCGGGTGCCGTGGACGGACCTGCGCGACGAGATGGAAGCCCCGGGGCGCGAAGAAGGAATTCACTGGCCGTCGATCGGTATGCAGGGCCAAGCCGTCTTCCGCTGGGCCGTCTACTCGATGGCCCCCATCGCATGGAAGACGCTGGAGACCGCTGGCGTGACCGCTGACGAGCTCGTCGCCTTCGTGCCCCACCAGGCCAACCTGCGCATCACCGACCAGATGGTCAAAGAACTCAAACTGCCCGAGCACGTCGTAGTAGCCCGAGACATTGTCGACACCGGCAACACCTCAGCGGCTTCGGTGCCGCTGGCGATGCACCGAGTTTTGAAGGAAAACCCCAGCCTCAGCGGCGGTTTGGCTTTGGAGATCGGTTTCGGTGCCGGATTGGCCTACGCCGCGCAGGTCGTCGTCCTTCCTTGAAATTTCCCGCGGCCCGGCGGGTATCCGGGTCAGCCCATATGAAGCGAACACTGACCGCCCAACACCAAGGAGCAACCCCGATGGTTATGAACGAGCAGGAGATCCTCGAGGGTCTGGCTGAGATCGTCAACGAAGAAACCGGCATCGAGAACGACGCCGTGCAGATGGACAAGTCGTTCACCGAGGACCTCGACATCGACTCCCTGTCGATGATGACCATCGTGGTCAACGCCGAGGACAAGTTCGGCGTGCGCATTCCAGACGATGAGGTCAAGAACCTCACCCACGTCAGGGACGCCGTGAATTACATCAACAACAACCAGGGCTGACCCGACCCACGCACCGCAGCGGTATGCCGTGTCTGGCACAGAGACGGGCACGGCATACCGCAACAACCA
>JBBSVB010000457.1:0-1414 GCA_038233875.1 Actinomycetales bacterium
CCTACCCGCATCCGGCTGTGCCGCACGAACCGTTCATGGCCGATGTCGTCGAACGACTGACAGGCCAAGGGGTGCATCCCTTCCCGCTACCGCTGGGCCTGACCTCGCCCGGGGAGCTGGGAGGGTGCCTGTTGTGCGATACCTGCAACTCCTTCCCCTGCCTGGTCCGGGCGAAGAGCGACGCCGACACGTGCGGGATCACCCCGGCCATCGACGCAGAGAACATCACCTTATGGACCGGCGCGCGGGCCGAGCGGCTCCTCACCAACGCCGCAGGCACACGCATCATCGGTCTCGACGTACGTCGATGCGGTGAGCTCGTCCGCGTGAGGGCGAACACCGTCGTGCTCTCGGCGGGCGCAGTGAACTCTGCTGCGCTACTGCTGGCCAGCCGGACCGATCGTCACCCGCAAGGACTGGCCAACAGTTCGGGACTGGTGGGTCGCAACTACATGGCACACATCTCCACGATGATGGAGGCCTTCCACCCCTTCCAGGTCAACCCGACCTCGTTCGCCAAGACGGTGGCGATCAACGACTTCTACCATCCCGGCCCGGGCCGTCCGTACTCTCTGGGCAACATCCAGTCCCAGGGGCGTGCCCACGCCTCGATCGTGAAGGCCGTGATGCCCGGCCTGCCCATGTGGGCCTCCCGGGCGTGGGTACGCCGCGGCGTCGACTGGCTCGCGATGACCGAGGACCTCCCTCACCCCGACAACCGCGTGAGCCTCACCCCACAGGGACAGATCCGGCTCGACTATCGGCAGAACAACCTGGACGCCCACCGGCAACTCGTCCGCGAGACGGTCAAGCTGATGCGCTCATTGGGGTACTGGGCCGTCTTACGCCACCGGTTCAAGCACGAGAACACTACCCACCAGTGCGGCACCGCCGTCTTCGGCGAAGATCGGCGCACCTCCGTGCTCGACCAGTTCTGTCGGACCCACGACGTCGAGAACCTCTTCGTCGCCGACGCCTCGTTCTTTCCGTCCTCAGGCGCCATCAACCCGGGCCTGACCGTCATCGCCCAGACCCTGCGAGTCGCCGACCACATCGTCTGCACCGACCTAAGAGGAGACGCATGAGAGTCCACTCGTTCAGCCACGTCGCGATCACCGTCGCGGACTTCAACCGCACCGTCCGGTTCTACAGTGACGTCTTCGGTGCGCCTGTCGTGGGTGTCAATTGTGACCACGATCCCGAGCGACTGCGCGCCTTCTTCGGCGTCGATGGCGACCATCCTGAGTTGAAGATTGGCTGGATCCGCATCCCCGGGGGCGCGACCATCGAGGTCTTCGAGTTCCAGCCGGGTCGTCCCGGAAAGGAGGTAGAGTGGAGCCGCCAGGGTCTGACGCACATGTCGTTCAACGTGCGCGGCACCGAAAAGTGGCACCGCTACCTCGTGGAGAAGGGC
>JBBSVB010000458.1:0-1399 GCA_038233875.1 Actinomycetales bacterium
GCGAGTTGAGTGATCCAGCGCGGCTCGATGGTTTCGCTGCCATCGGCTGCCGTGACGACCCATGGCTGCCTACGGACCGCGCCGAAACACACGATCGCCGACTCACCAGGGTTAATGATCGGAGTGCCGGTGTCGACGCCGAAGATCCCCACGTTGGTGATCGTGATGGTGCCGCCAGACATTTGCGCCAGCTGGGCGCGTCCGGCCTTAGCGGTGGCGACGAGGCTTTGCAGGGCAGCAGCGAGTTGGGCCAGGTCCATGAGGTCGGCGTCTTTGATGTTGGGCACGATCAGGCCGCGAGGGGTCGCCGCAGCGATCCCGAGGTTGAGTTAGTGCCGCTGCACGATTTCGCCCGCCGCTTCGTCCCACGCTGCGTTGACACCGGGATTACGGCGCACCGCGACGATCAACGCTTTGGCCAGGATCAGCAGCGGGCTGACCTTGAGATCGCGGAACTCTCGCTCGCTCTTGAGCCGATCGACCAATTCCATCGTGGCGCTGACGTCCACGGTGATGAACTCGGTCACGTGCGGCGCAGTGAATGCCGAACCGACCATCGCGTTGGCCGTCAGCCGGCGCACCCCTTTAACCGGCGTGCGTGTCTCCCGAGGGCCAGACCGATCAAACGACGGCGCTCGGTATGCCGCAGCGCCCGTCACCGGAGCAGTTGCGGAGTGGGCCGTCGTAGGGGCCGACGCGTGCGTGGGTTCGGCGGGCGTGAAGTCGGGGGGCGTGGGCTGAGACTGCATCGAGTGGGAGGGCGTCGGTGGGGGCGGTGTGGAACCAGACGCCACCCCCACCGAGGGTTGCCCGCCAGCGATGAAGGCGTCGACGTCCGACCGTGAGATGACCTCGTCGTCTCTCGTGGCGTGCACCTGGGTGAGGTCGACACCCCGATCCTTGGCGTACTTGCGCACCGGAGGCGTGGCCTTCGGCTTGGGCTTCGCCTCTTGGGGCTCCTGATCTGCGGCCAGGTCGCCGTGGCCCTTACGGCGTCGCCGAGTGGTCGCGCCGACCGAAGGGCCGTACCCCACCAGATTGGCCTCGCGTTGCGGAGCCTGGGCCGGAGCAGCGGGGATCAGATCGTCTGGCCGACCTTCTTTAGAGGCATCCCCAGTGCCGTCAGCGGCACCACTGGGCGCGCCATCGACGTCTGGGGTTGCGATACCGGAGGCACCTTCGTCATCACCACTGGCCCCTTGCCCCGTATTCGGGGGCAGAGAATACGCACCCTCGGACCCGTCATCGATGTCGATGATCGCCGCCCCCACCTCGACCGTGTCGCCCTCGGCGGCGAGGAGCGCCCGCACCACCCCGTCATACGGAATGGGCAGTTCGACCAGCGACTTTGCCGTCTCGACCTCGACCACAATGTCGTTAGTTTTGACCTCGTCGCCCA
>JBBSVB010000459.1:0-1398 GCA_038233875.1 Actinomycetales bacterium
AAGGACTAGCCCAGCAGGGTATGCCGAATCAAGGCGTGCAGGGTGCTCAGCCCGTCTCGCGACAGGACAGACTCGGCGTGGCCCTGGATGCTGGCCACGCCCGGCCCGCGCAGACCGACGACGGCGTCATGAATGTCGTCGACCGCCACCGCGAGAGGCACCAAGTCGCCGCCGACCCGCGGCAGCGCAGCCTCACCGGGACGGGCCACGAAGGTGTTGTAGAAGCCGATCCGAGCCGGAGTCCCCCACAGGTCGACGGGGATCTGAACGCCCTGATTGGGCCGGGCCAACTTGGTGATCGACATTCCCGCGATCGAGGCCAGCAGCTGGTGGCTCAAGCACACCGCAAGCAGCGGACGATCGGCGTCGAGCCGAGCCTGCATCAGCGCCCGGATGTGCAGCATCCGCGGGTCGTCGGCATCATCGGGGTCGCCGGGGCCAGGCCCGAAGAGCACTAGATCGAAAGCCTCCAGATCGGCGGCGTCGACAACGTCCCAGCGCCTCACCTGCGCCAACATCCCAAAGTGGCGCACCTGGTGCGCGAGCATCTGCGTCCAGGTGTCTTCGGCGTCTACCACCAGCACCGACTGACCCGCCACGTCAGGATCGGGCCGTTGGCCTTGCGGCGACATCCAGAAGGCGGACAGCACGTCGTTGCGGTCCGCGAGCGCCTGGGCGACACCGGGAAGCTCGCCCAGCTGGACGGCATACGCCAGCTCCCGTCGTGGGGTTAGCCCCAGTGCGGCGAGCATGCCGCTGGCCTTGGCCACGGTCTCGGCGACCTCGGAGGCCGGGTCGCTGTGGCGCACCAACGTGGCCCCCGCGCTGATCTTGACGTCGGTTCCTCCGTTGCTCTCTCCGAAAAGATGGACGCTACGGATCAGGATCGGCGCATCGAGGTGCTCCATGTCGTCGTCGTCGCGCTCGATCAGCGCCAAAACCCCGGCGTAGTAGCCGCGCCCGGTGGGCTCGTGCCGCTTGATGACGGTGCAGGCATTCTCCATCGGCGAGCCGGTCACCGTGGGGGCAAACATGGTCAGCCGCAGCACGTCGCGCGGGTCGGATTCCGCTTGACCGTCGAGCAGGTATTCGGTGTGCGTCAGGTGGGCCATCTGTTTGAGATAGGGCCCGGTGATCCGCCCGCCGTAGGTGCAGATCTGAGCCATCATCTTCATCTCTTCGTCGACCACCATGAAGAGCTCTTCGGTCTCTTTGGTGTCCTTGATGAAGGCCGCGAACTCGGGCTGGAGCTCGGCTTCGTCGCGCGGGTGACGGAAGGTGCCCGAGATCGGATTCATCCGCACTCGCCCGTCCTGCACGCTTACGTGCCGCTCGGGCGTGGCACCGATCAGCGTGTGGCCGGGAGTGTGCACGGCAAACGTCCAGTAGGCGTTGCGC
>JBBSVB010000460.1:0-1373 GCA_038233875.1 Actinomycetales bacterium
CTGCACCACCCGGCAAAGACCCGACGAACCGAGGCCAGTCGGCCCGTAGCGGTCTATGGGACTCGGCGAGTCAGTCGACCAGGGGAGCTCGTCCAAGTCGACGCCACCCCGACTACGGTCGCCATTCTTGGCCCGCTCGGCGTCTTTGTCCCCGCGGTCATCCTCACCGCCATCGATGTCTACGACCGATGGTTCGTCGCCCTGCGCGTCTGCGTGGGTGCCGCGACCTCGCGCGACGTATGCGCCCTGATCGCTCAGATGGGACGCCCCACCGTGACCCGGGCCGGCTACCCTTACGAACTCGACCAATGGCACGGCATACCCGAGCTCGTCGTCATCAACGACGACCCCGAAGGTGAGAAGACCACGGTGGACAAGGTCATCGGACGCAAGCCAGCGATCCACCCGAGCACTATCGTGTTCGACCACGGTTCAGAAAATGCCAGCGACCACGTCATGAGGTATGCCGCGGAGTGCGGCATCGATGTCGTCTTCTGCCCGCCACGGAGGGGACACGCCAAGGGGATCGTCGAATCGGTCCACCGCATGATCGGCGACGTCGAGAGCACCATGCCGATCCACAAGGGCCAGAACGTGCTCAACCGGCCCGTGGACCTGGAGTGCGACATTCCGATCAAGCCCCAGGACCTGCAGGACATGCTCTGGGAGTACGTCATCGACATCTACGCGAACGAAGAGCATCGCAGCCTGGCCGAGTCGCTGGGCTCCGACAAGCCACTCAGCCCTGCCATGGTGTGGGCCGACTACGTCACCAACTACGGCGAGATCGATGTGCCCGCCGACCCCTTCGTTTTCCTCAAGGGGCTTGAGAGGGACCACCGCATCTTGACGCCAGCCGGGATCCGACTCAACAAAGTCACCTACAACTCCAGCGAACTTCAGGCCCTGCGGTCGGTGGTGATGTCCGGCATCGGAACCAAGGCGAGACCGCTGACGATCTTCTTCGACCGCTTCGACACCACCCGCATCTTTCTCGTGCACCCCGTCGAGCGTCACTGGCTGGTCGTCCCGCGAGCCACCGACCGGAACCGCAGCACCGCGCCGATGAGCGGCCTCGTGCAACAGTCCCTTCTCCTCGACGCCAACCGGGACACACGTCGGCCGCTCACCGAAGAGGAGACGCACCGCGCGGAGGCAGCCCAACTACTGCGATGGAAAGAGGGCGTCTTCACCAGCCGGCAGGACGCTCGGTTCGCTGCTATCGAGGACGCCAGGAAGCGCACCTACGCCCACGACCTGGAACAGGCAAGCGAGGAAGTTCGCGCCCTGGCCTTCCCCGCTCCTCCCGAGGATAAAGACGTTCAGGTGTACCCGAACGGTCGCGACGACGACGACGAGATCGACTTCGAGGA
>JBBSVB010000461.1:0-1342 GCA_038233875.1 Actinomycetales bacterium
GGTATGCGGTGGCGTACGTGCTGCCCGCCATTCTTTCCGCCCTGGCTCACCGGACTTCCTCCCGGTAGGTTCGGTCGACGGCTTGCGCTCGCACTTCGCGACCACGGCGGCGACGGTCACGGTCGCCGCGAGTGCCCCGGCCGCCAGCACACCCAGCCACACGGGGAGCTCCAGGGCGATCGCCGCCGGCAACTCGGCCAGTCCCGGCGCAGTGGTGGACGTGGCCAGATCCAGCACGACCAGGACGCCGACCAGCCACCCCGCGAGCAGCCCGAACGCTGCACTGCCGACCACCACCGAGCCCACCTCGACGGCGCGCGCGCTCGCTTGCGACCCTGGCGGCATACCCAGGGCACGCAACACGGCCACCTCGGGTCGCCGAGCCGCGAGGACGGTGGCTGCAACGGCCCCGATGCCCACGACGGCGAGCAGGATCGAGCCTGCCGAGGCCGCCCAAAACACCAAGCGCGCCGCCGAGTTAGCGTCCGTGATGGCTACCGGGGGTGCCGTCGACGCCGAGGCGATCCCGCGCACGGCGGCCACTTCACCGGCCACCCGGCCCGGGTCATCGGCACTGATCCATACCTCGCTCGGGTCGCCGAGGAGTTGCCCCTGCGCTAAGAGTGCGCTGCTCAATGCGACGGTGTCGGCAAGGGCCATGTTGGGTTGCAGCGTCCCGGGGATGGCGTTAACCACGGCCGCAACCTGGGCGTCGATGGTGGCGCCGAAGACTCTGATTTTGATCGGTGAACCCAGAGTGAGGTTGTTGTCTTCGGCGAGGGTTTCGGTGATCGCCAGCGGCACGGGTGCGGTCTCAGTGGTATCGGTGGTGAGCCGGATCTCGGAGACTGCGTTGAAGGCGTAGAGCTCGCCGGGCCGCTCGACGGTCAGGCCCCCCGCGGGGTCAGCCGCCACCTGGGTTGTGGGGCCTTCGGGCTGACCGGCGATGGGGTTGTCCTCGGTCCGTGCCGTCCACGCTCCGACAGCCTCGCCCTGAGGCTGGCGCTCGCCTGCGACGACGATGGCGGCCTGAGCGTCAAGGTCAAACTCGGTCAGTGGTTTGCCGAGAGACAGGTCGAGGCCGATGACCTCGTATGCCGACGCTTGCCCCAGGCTCTGTGGCGGTTCGAGCCGGAACGTCTTGGATGCCTCGGCGCGGGTGCTGATCAATGTGTCGGAGTCGTTGATGGATAGGTTTGGGCTGATGGCCAGTTCGCCCGTTCTGACCTCGTGGATGACGCCGGTGGTGGTGTCCCGAAGGGTCGCGATCACGGTCACCGCTACGTCCTCGTCGGTCACAAATTGCGGGTCTTGCGCCCGCAGCTCGAAGGCACGTTGCCGA
>JBBSVB010000462.1:0-1331 GCA_038233875.1 Actinomycetales bacterium
GCTGCGTCCAGTTCCGACAGGTCTGGGCAGCCCAGCGGGTCGATCAGGTGGGAGCCGCTGCCTTCGCGGCGCAGTTGCACCAGATAGGCGTCTTGGCCGTAGCGGTAGCCCGAGGCCCGCTCGGCGTCGATCGCCACCGGCCCGGTCCCGGCCGCGATGGCCGCAATGACCTCGGCGAGACCGCGTGCATCGGCGACGACATCGGGCACCCCATCACGGGGAGCATCGAGAGCGACGAACTCATCGGGCGCAATAGTCTCTGTGGGCACAGAGTCCGCATCGGGGGTTTTGCTCACGGCTATCGGCGGATCCCGGGCAGCGCGACGACGCCCTCAGGCAGTGGCGGCAAACCGGCAATCGTGCATAGCAGGTCACCCCAGGCTTGGACGTGCGCAGCCACATCGCTGGCGCTGTCCAGCAACGGGGTCCACGATGCGCGGATCTCCAACTCGACTGTGGGCTCCCGCTCCGCCAGGGCACCGAAACTCTGTGACGTCACGCTGGTCACCGTGCCTGCCTGGGCGGTCCACGAGAGATCACGGGCCTCCAAAGCTTCGGTCAACCAGGACCAGCCCACCTCGCCGGCGAGGGGGTCAGGTCCTACCTCGGGCTCCATGGTGGTCTTGGCGTACGTCACCGCACGCCACGCGCCACCCCAGGGCTCGGGCTCGCTCGGATCGAAGAGCAACACGAACCGGCCGACACCTATGGGCTCGTCTTCAGGGTCGTGGCTGGGGACGACTTCACCGGCCAAGGCCACGGCGTGGGGCGAGAGTCGGGTCGGTGCGGGCACCTCTTCGACTAAGACTTCGGGGCGCATCACGGCGGCGCGCATCGCGTCTAAGGCCACCGCGAAGGCAGCAGCGTCCCGCGATGCTTGGAGGTCGACAGCTGGGGGGCGCCCGGCTGGTATGCGGCTTACCACCTGTGCAGCGTAGGCGCACCTGGGCATGAGTCCGCGGATCGAAACGCCGTTCGCTGACCTCGTGATGCTGAGGTGTTGGATCTGGCCGGGCTCGACGACTAGACGCGTGGGAGGATCGATCGGTGACGATTCCCGCCCCTGCCGCACCCGATGACTCCACACGCAATGACTCCACACGCAATGACTCAGAGCGCAATGACTTAGAACGTAATGACGCTGCACACATCCCTAGCCCGGCGACCAGCGTTCTCGTCAAGGCGGCGCAGGGGCTAGCGACACCGCATACCCCGGTGTGGTTTATGCGTCAGGCCGGGCGATCCCTTCCCGAATACCGAGCCCTGAGGGAGGGCACCGCGATGTTGGCCGCCTGCCGCACCCCCGACCTGGTCACCGAGATCACCCTGCA
>JBBSVB010000463.1:0-1302 GCA_038233875.1 Actinomycetales bacterium
TCCGCGTCGGGGATCAGGTCCCACTTGTTGACCACCACGATCACGGGCTTGCCGCTGTCATACGACAGGTTGGCGAGCTTGAGTTCGTGGTCGCCGATCTCGTCGGCATTGACGACCAGCCAGATCACGTCGCTGCGCTCGATGGCGGTCTTGGAGCGCTCGATGGCGTATTCCTCGATGCTGGTGTCGGGGCGCTTGCGGATGCCCGCCGTGTCCACCAGAACGAAGCGCTGCCCGGAGTAGTCCCACTCCACGTCCACCGAATCTCGGGTGGTGCCGGGCTGATCGGCCACGATGACGCGGTCCGTGCCGGTCAGGGCGTTAAGCAAGCTGGATTTGCCCACGTTGGGCCGACCGATAAAGCTGATGCGAATCGGCGCAATATCAGGCACGTCCTCGGTGTCTTCGGGCATGTGCAGCATCACCCGGTCGAGCAGGTCGTCCAGGCCGCGTGCGTGCTCGGCGCTCAGGGCCACCGGATCGCCGAAGCCCAGGCCCCACAGGTCTGCCAGATACGTTTCGTGTTTGGGCGAATCGATTTTGTTAGCGGCCACGATGACCGGTTTGCCGAGTTTGCGCAGCCAGTCAGCCACCTCGTAGTCGGCGGTGGTCAGGCCCTCACGCGGGTCAGTCAGGAAGATCACGCTCTGGGCACCTTCCATAGCCCACTCGGCCTTCTCGCGGATGGCCTGTTCCCACTCGTCGCCGCTCCACAGCCCGCCGGTGTCGATCAGGATGATGCGGTGGTTCTGGTACATCATCAGCCCTTCCTTGGCGTCGCGGGTGACCCCAGGGAAATCGGCGACGACGGCCTCGCGGCGGCCTACCAAGCGGTTGAACAGACTGGACTTGCCCACGTTGGGGCGCCCTACAATGGCAACTTTATGCATAGCTGACTCTCCTTTGCGGTGTCGCACATCCGGCGGAGTCATGCCGGAAGTGCGCCGAATCGTTGTGCCCCGGCGTGACTCCACCTGGGTTCATCTCGGGCGCTCCTTGAAGTTGCCTGAGGCAAGCGGGAGCGCAAAGCAAACCAGTCTACGAGATTTGGAAACTGCCGTTTGTAACCCGGTGCGTGCCTCTTGACGACTGAACGCCCGCCGCGACAATACCTTATGGACGACCTGCTGGTTTTGCTCGACTACCACGCCTGGGCGCTTGAGCGCACGGTGTGGGCGCTGACACCGCTCAGCACTGAAGAATTTGGCCGCGACCTGGGCAGCAGTCACGGCGGCGTGGGCGGCACGCTGGCGCACCTCTACGGCACTGAGCTGATCTGGACGGCGCGGCTGAAAGGGGAGA
>JBBSVB010000464.1:0-1287 GCA_038233875.1 Actinomycetales bacterium
GTCGATAGATCCTGCGTCGGGTGGGCGGTGAGCTCGGCGGATATGTGGCGCCATCGGGTGGTGACCTGGTTACGCACGTGGTCTAGGACCAGCTTTTGGGTTTGCCGGTCGAGGATGATCTGAGTGCCAGAGGGGAGGAAGGGGAAGCCATGCTCGATGTCTCGCTGGAGCCGGGCCCGGGTGCTGCCGGTCAGTGCGCGGTATCGCCGGTCGAACCGGAACTCGGCCCGGTGATGTCCGACGAAGTCGAGAGCAGTCAACACAGGCTTGTTGGGGGCTAGCCGCAAACCTCGACCGAGTTGCTGCAAGAACACGGTGGCGCTCTCGGTAGGTCGCAGGAACAGCACGGTGTTGATCGCGGGGATGTCGACGCCTTCGTTGAAGACGTCCACCGTGAAGATGGCCACGATCCGGCCCGCCTGCAGATCGTGGATGGCGCGCTCGCGATCAGCGAGCGGGGTGGTCCCAAGGACCGTGACCGACGGCAGACCGGCGTCGGTGAAGACCTGAGCCATGTATGCGGCGTGGGCGGTGTCGACGCAGAATCCGAGCACCCTCATACCCGAGGGCTGAACGATCTTGTCGCGCACGGCCTGCAACACCAGACGAGCGCGAGCGTCGTTGCCGGTGAAGACGTTGGACAAGGCAGTGGTGTCGTAGGCGCCGGCCTTCCAATCGATGCGGCGCAGATCCGTGCCGTCAGCGATGCCGAAATAGTGGAACGGCGTCAACAGGTCGGCGCCTAGGGCATCCCAAAGCCGCAACTCGGCGGCGGTGCGCCCGTCGAACCATTCGCGCACGTCTTTGCCGTCGCCCCGCTCGGGGGTGGCGGTGAGACCGAGCAGCTCGCGGGGGCTCAGTTGCTGCATGATCCGGCGATAGGTGGTGGCCTCGGCGTGGTGGAACTCGTCGATGACCACGACGTCGAACGCATCGGAAGGGATGTTCGTGACGCCGTAGGACGTCAGCGACTGGACCGAGGCGAAGACGTGGTGCCATCGCTCGGGTCGACGTCCTGCGACGTAGAGCTCGCCGAAGTTGGCGTCGCCGAGCACCTCGCGATAGACCCGCAGCGATTGCTCCAGAATCTCTTTGCGGTGGGCGACGAAGAGCAACGAGGGGCGTTCGCCAGCGTCTTCTGCGAGTCTGCGGTAGTCCAGGGCAGCGACCACGGTCTTCCCGGTGCCGGTGGCGGCAACCAGCAGATTGCGATGCCGATCGTGAACGCGGCGCTCGACGTCGATCTTTTCGAGCATCTCTTTTTGGTAGGAGTAGGGGCGGACCTCA
>JBBSVB010000465.1:0-1231 GCA_038233875.1 Actinomycetales bacterium
GCCGCTGGTCTGCTCGCGCAGCGTCGAGGCGACCTCGACGGCAGAACTGACCCTGCGGTGGGCCGCGCCCATCCCGGCACACAGCGCGCTGAGGTCTGCCCCCGTGGACGTGCGAAAGAGGCGAGTGAAGTCGTTAGCGCGGTCTGGATGCCCGTATTCGAGGGTCGCAAAGATGCCTCCCCCGTCGTCGTTGAGCACCACGATGGTCAGATCTGGGCGTGGCTCCTCTGGGCCGATCAGCAAGCCGTTGAGGTCGTGTAGGAGCGTCAGGTCGCCCATCAGCGCCACAACGCGTCCGCCGGTGGCGGCCAACGCCACACCTACTGCGGTGGAGATAGTGCCGTCGATGCCGGACAGGCCCCGGTTGCCTACGACGGTGGGCCGGTCGCGGCCAGCAGGATCGGCAAGGTTGAGGTCGCGTGGAGTGTTGGAAGAGCCCAGCACCAAGGTGTCGACGTGGGTCAGCTCGTCGAGGACGGCTCTAGCGACGTGAATGCCTGCGACACCATCAGTTGGCGCTGTGGTGTCAATGCGCTGGGTCAGCGTGGCTGCGGCGTCGTGCCACTGCGCTCCCCACACAGCCGCCTCGTCAGAGACGTCCTGAGGTTCGGAGTCCGTGGCCATGAAGTCGCGCCACGTGTAGACCTTCGAGACCACATGCGACGGATCGGCCCACTGGTCGGCGACGCTGACATGCTCTACCGTCGTGCCCTCGTGTCGCGTCAGGGCAGCGATGCTGCGATGCAAGGTATGCCGACCGACCACGAGCACACGCTGCGGCCGGTGACCCTCGACGAAGGTTTCGTCGGCGAGCAGAAGAGATCCGTGGGGAAGCGCCGCGTTGGCGCCATATGCACCGAAGGGCTCCGCAATCACCGGCCAGGCGCGGCGTTGCGCCAGTCGCAATGCTTGACCCGCCATCGCCGGATCCGGAAGGTCGCCCAGCACCATCACTGTCTTGGTCGGGGTCACGCTCTCCGGGCTTGCACCTTCGCCATCACCCCGTGAGGCCTGCGGCCAGCTGATCCAAGGCAGCCCGTCTGCTCGTCCCTGTAGGTCAAACGGCCACGGCTTGAGGTCGGCCAGGTCTGGGGCTAGCGGGTCACGCAGGGCCACGTTCAGATGCACCGGGCCCGGGTCCCCGGCGCGCCCCACTGCGGCGCTCATGGCTCGGCATACGGTCGAACGCCACGAGGCGACCTCGTTGAGCCGACTTTCGGCGGGTGGCTGA
>JBBSVB010000466.1:0-1219 GCA_038233875.1 Actinomycetales bacterium
GCCTACGCCGCAGCCAACGGCGTCTTCACCGAAAACATCGAGGGCGCCCGCACGATTGACGCGCTCAGCCTGCAGGATGCGCGCCACGAGCAACTGCGCGGATCGATTGAGGCGATGTATGCCGGCGAGCGCCGCACCCTCTTCCTACGCTGCGCCTGGTTCCCCTCGCTGGACTTCGCGTTCGTTCTTCCGATCGCCGTGACCGTGGCCTGGGGTGGGTGGCTGATCGGCCAGGAGGCCAGCACGGTCGGCGCCGTGACCACCGTTGCGCTGTATGCGCTGAGGGTGAGCAGTCCCCTTGATGACCTGCTGATGTGGCTGGATGAGTTGACGGTCGGCGCGACGTCCCTGGCCCGCATCCTCGGGGTGAGCCAAGTGCCACCGGACCGGGAGGTCCGGGCCACGATGCCTGCGGCAACCGGCGAACGCGGCCCAGTGCTGCAGGTGCGGGACGTGCGCTACGCCTACCGGCCGGGAGTGGACGTGCTGGGCGGCATCGACTTGGTCCTTCGTCCCGGTGAACGCCTGGCCATCGTCGGCCCCTCTGGAGCAGGAAAGTCGACTCTGGGCCGGCTGATGGCGGGCATCGACGCACCGCGCACCGGCTCCGTTACGGTCAACGGCGTATCGCTGGTGGACCTGCCGCTGGATGAGTTGCGACGCGAGGTCGCCTTGGTGACTCAAGAGCACCACATCTTCGTGGGGACGCTGCGAGACAACCTCATCTTGGCCCGTCCAGAAGCCGACGAAGGTGCGCTGTGGCAGGCGTTGGATGCCGTCGATGCCTCGCCGTGGGTGCGGGCCCTGGCCGACGGCCTGGACACCGAGGTTGGCAGCGGCAACACGGCGCTCAGTGACGCACGGGCTCAGCAAGTGGCGTTGGCCCGGCTGGTCTTGGCCGACCCGCACACATTGGTGCTCGACGAGGCGACGTCACTGCTGGACCCTCGAGCCGCTCGGCACCTCGAGCGGTCGCTGGCCGCAGTGGTCCAAGGCCGCACGGTCGTCGCGATTGCCCACCGTCTGCATACCGCTCACGACGCCGACCGGGTCGCTGTGGTCGAAGACGGTTTGATCGCCGAGATCGGCACCCACGACGAACTCTTGACCGCAGGCGGATCGTATGCGGCGCTGTGGCACCAGTGGAGCAACGACTAGCCGGTGGGGTAGGCGTCTCAGTACGGGGAAGCGACGATCTGCACTCGCTGGAACTCCTTGA
>JBBSVB010000467.1:0-1216 GCA_038233875.1 Actinomycetales bacterium
ATGGCACCGCCCCAGTCGATCTGATCCAGGCAACCAACCTGATCCCGCCCGACCCGACTCTGAGAGAACAGTCGCTTCATATATGGCGGATCCAAGATCGGATTTACCGAGGGGCCGTGACGACGATAGGCGGTGCGCGGGTGCTGGTCGCAATTGCAATCGACTTTCATATGGCCTACCTTGCGCACCTGCGTCAGCTACTCGCATGGGGCACCCTGATTGTGTGCTTAGTCTCAGTTCTGGCAGCGTGGCTCGCCGTCAAGTGGGGCCACGCGCCGCTGCGCCGGATCAGTAACACCGTCGGCGGAATCACGTCGGAGCAGCTTCACGTGCGCCTCGTGCCGTCCGAGGTTCCGGTGGAGCTCCAGCATCTCGTGGCGTCCTTCAACCTGATGATCGACCGTCTGCAGCAAAGCTTTGAGCGGCTATCGCACTTTTCGGTCGATATTGCGCATGAACTGCGCACGCCCGTGACCAATCTGACCACCCAGACCCAGGTCGCGCTTTCCCGGGAACGGCCAGCCGAGTCTTATCGGGAAGTCTTGTATGGCAGTCTGGAAGAACTCGAACGCCTGGGCAAGATGATCGGCGACATGCTGTTCCTGGCGAAGGCCGATCATCCGCTGGCCAGACTGGATGTGGCCGATGTAGACCTCGCGCACGAGGTGCGTGCCCTATTTGACTACTTCGAGGCTTGGGCCGATGAACGCCACGTCAAGCTTTGTCTCACTGGCAGCGCACCCTGTGTGCCCGGCAACCGCCTTATGTTGCAGCGCGCGCTGAGCAACCTGATCTCCAATGGTCTGCGTTATGTGCCCGAAGGGCAAAGCCTCACCGTGAGGCTTGTGAACGAAAGAGGCACTACGAAAATCAGTATCGAAAATCCCGGCGCCACGATCGGGTCAGAGCATCTGCCCAAATTATTCGATCGCTTCTATCGGGTCGACCCAGCACGTCAACGCAAAGGGGAAGGTGCCGGCCTGGGGTTGGCCATCGTCAAGTCGATCGTTCAAGCCCACGGTGGTGCTGTCGACGCACAGTCTGAAAACGGCATGACCATCTTCACAATGGCATTGCCGACCGCCCGATTACCGTAGATCTCGACGGCTCCAGTGCCGATGCGGTGCACATCACCGTGGCCAACGGTGGGTGCATACCGCCTGAGCTGCTCCCCACCTTGTTTGAGCCATTTCGCAGCACCACCAGCAAGGGTGGG
>JBBSVB010000468.1:0-1152 GCA_038233875.1 Actinomycetales bacterium
CGGCGCTTGGTCGACTTTCTGAATCCGCAATGGCTACGGATCGGTGGCTATTGGTATCCACGTGGCGGCATCCCGATCGATGTGTTCTGGCAAACTGGGTCCATGCCTGAAGACGTGTGGATTCCAGACCAAGGCGTGCCGCCCTATCGCGGCAGAGGATAAACTGGGCTCACTGCCAACTTTCGCCGCGGCCGCACACGAAGTCAGCGCGAAATCGGAAGGCGAGCGGCAGTATTGCGGACAAAGCGACATAAACGCCTCAGCTGCCAGAGGTCTGCTTTGCTCTTTGGTTCAGTGCGGTGAACGCCCTTCCGCAAGCATGAGGTGGTGCTGGTGACGATGGGTTCCGACAATCATCACGCCGAAAAAACCCCAAACAACATTGGGCTATGTGCCATCACCATACGACGGGTCGATGCTGTGACCGCTTCAGTGCCGGCTGCCGTGGGGAACACGCTCATGCCGTCGACTTTTTACTCGCGCATACATTGAGTTACTTGCGATCCCATCGGCCAAGGGATGCATTTTGGCAGAGATTCAAGCCGGCAACCTCCACGCGACGGTCATTGAATTGGTAGCCCGCATAAATCTTACCCACGAAGCATGTTATCGCGCCTTAGGTGAGTTGTATGATGACGAGCCCACGTCCCAGTTGGGGCGCTGACGTTACGTGTTGATTTAACAACTGAAAACCCTTGGCTAGAAACATCTGAAGCAGTGTTTTGCGGTCCGTGTTGGCGGTTTCTTGCCGGCATTTCTAGCAGCCGAGAATTGACATGTTTTAATGCCTCGACAGTTCAATTTCTTATGGCTACGAACACCAACGAACAATCGCCATAGGGCGCAAAATCAAGAGTAATTCACCCAAAATGACCATGAAAAACATGCACGAGAGCCAAGTTAATTTCACAACGCCTTGGGAGGTATTCAAACCGTATCTCTCTTACTTGGTGATGTTCCTCGGAATGGGACTCATTTCAGGGTCGATCATCCACGCTGCACAACCAGAAATGCGCCAATATGCTTTAACTTTGATGGCCATTGGTGCCGTCTTGTTTGCCTTTGGTTCATACCTCAATGAAGTGCTCTTCAAGACTGGCGTGATGGGCGATAATCTTTTGAAATACGTGCTCTTGTCGTTGCTGTTGGCTA
>JBBSVB010000469.1:0-1073 GCA_038233875.1 Actinomycetales bacterium
AGGGTGGCGGCACCGTGACCAGCGTATATGTGTCACCTGGCGATGTGGTCCAAGAAGGTGACGTGCTCGTCGTCATTGACTGACTCGGGTGCCTCAGTCGGCTAGTTCGACCTTCATCCACTGTCGGATCATGGGCATGACCTGCTCGGGGACCTCTAAGTGATGGAAGTGCCCGGCCCCTACGGTCTGCCCAGTGGTCAGCGGAACCCCCTCCTGCTTGGCAAGTTTGCCGACGGCGCGCTCGGCGGTGTTGGCGTGAATGACCAACATGGGGCGGTCCACCTGGCGTAGCGCGGCATCCCCGTCGAAGGTTGCCATGGCGGACGCTGCCCCGGCCGCGACCTCGGTGCGGGTGCGAGCGATGGCCTCAGTGAGGGCGACTCGTGATGCGCGGTCGGTGGGCAGGAAGAGCTTTTGGGCGAACGAGCGCCGCCACGACCCGTTTCCGTCTTTGAGCACCTGCTCGGCGGCGTCCTTCCAGAACCTCTTGGCGTTTGGGTTGAGGATCGGGGCCGGGTCGAGCAACACCGCGCCGATTGGTGCGTGGGTGCCGACCGGGCGGCTGGCCAGGGCAGCCAAGACCACGAGGGCCCCCATGCTGTGCCCGATGAGTAGAGGCCGGTGCAGTTTGGCCTGCTTGCAGATGGCCCAGACGTCGTCCGCGTAGTCCTCGATCGTCACGTTGGTCAGCGACGGCGGCACGGCCTCGCCAGCGTCGTTGCGCCGGTGGCCGACCCCCATCGAGCCGTCGTCTTGGGCGTCGAGGCTGGACCCATGACCGCGCAGGTCGATCTCGACGACCCGGTGCTCGGTGCCGAACTCTTCACGCAGCGTCACCATCGACGACCGCTCGCAGCACCAACCGTGGACCAGCACCAGGTCCGGCTTGCCGGAACTGCTCGGGCCCGATACGGCATACCGAACGGGCCCGGCAGAGGTATGCAGTTCGGGAGCCACACGTCGATGGTGCCACGAGGGGGTGTCGCGGGTGGCTAAATGCGATGTGAGGTGGCAATCTTCACCAATGAGGCCCATGCGGATGTGGTCAGCCGCCGTAACGTCGGCGATCGTTG
>JBBSVB010000470.1:0-1046 GCA_038233875.1 Actinomycetales bacterium
AGAAGGCCTGGAAACCGAACGGCTTAGTGCTGGCTGCGCGGATCACGTCCCACAGATCAATGCCTAACTCGTGGCAGAACCGCGTCATCTCATTGACCAGCGCGATGTTGATGTGACGGTAAGTGTTTTCGAGCAATTTGGCGGTCTCAGCCTCGCGTGTGCCCTTCGCCCGAACGACGCTATCGACGAACTGCCCGTAGAACTCGGCTGCTGCATCGCCGCACGCCGGGGTGTGGCCGCCCACTACCTTGGGGGTGTTCTTCGCCCCGTAGGTGGGGTTGCCCGGGTCAATACGCTCTGGGGAGTAGGCCAAACAGAAGTCCTCACCCGCGACCAATCCGCCTTCTTCGAGCTTGGGCCGTACGACCTCATCGGTGGTGCCAGGGTATGTCGTCGACTCCAGAATGATCGTCATGCCTGCTCGCAAATTGCGGGCGACGGCGTCCACCGCGCCTTCAACCGCTCGCAGATCCGGCCCGCCATCTTCGGAAAGGGGCGTCGGAACACAGATCACGACGACCTTGGCGTCGGCGATCTGCGACTCATCGGTAGTGGCTGCGAATCCGGCCTTCACCATCTCTTCGATATCATTGTTCGACAGATCGTCAACGTGGGAGACTCCACCGTTGAGGGCATCAACGACTCCCTGGTTGATGTCGAAACCCAAAACCCGCAGGCCAACCTTGCTCGCTTCTTGAGCAAGCGGCAGTCCGACGTAGCCCAGTCCGATGATGACAGCGTCCAAAGTCACGATGATGAGACTCCTTGTCTAAGTATGAGAGGAGGCACAGGCGCTCTCCAGGCGTCCACAGTGTGTCAGTGGCGCACCGCTATGGCATAAATCTCTGCGTACTGCTCGGCAATACGTGTCCACGTCCGCTCAGCGGCTACGAACTCAGCAGCTCGAACGCCCAGGGCATGCCGTTCGTCGGGAGCATATCGCAGGGCGGACATCTGCTCAGCCCACGAGGCGGCATCTTCCGGCACGGCGACCTGTCCGTATGACCCTGGCTGCACAATCTCGGTGAGCGGGGGCACATCGCTGG